>QMMS01000073.1 GCA_003647375.1 Deltaproteobacteria bacterium | reverse complement strand
TTACTGCTTATGGCTAATAACCTGAAAAGGGGGGAAAGGCTAAAAAACCTTTCCCCCTAGGAGCGACACTGTCGCGCCACATAAAATCGTGAAGCGATTTTATTTCAGTTTGACATTTTTCATCCGCACAGAACCTGTGGGATGCAGCTTAAAGTTCTGAACACTCTTCAGGGACGGCCAGATAACGGTCGAGTGTGCCACGGGAATAACCGGGCATTCATCGAACATCAGCTGCAGCGCGTCTTCATAGATTTTTGTGCGCTTGGCCTGATCAACCGTTTGTTTACCCTTGAGCATCAGGTTGTGATAGGTCTCGTTATGCCACTGGGTTCTGATGGAGGATGATGCCAGACCGTCAAACAGTACCGCCAGGAAGTTGTCCGGATCACCATTGTCACCGGTCCATCCCAGCTGAAACAGATCCATATCTTCGGGCTGTTCACGCTGCCTTTTGAGATAGGTTCCCCAGTCATAACTGACGATTCTGGCAGTGATGCCTAGTTTTTTCAGGTCTGCCGCCATGGCGACACCGATTTTCTGTCCTTCGGGGTTGTAAGGCCGGGGCACCGGCATGGACCACAAGGTAATTTCTCCAAGCCCCTTGCCTTCGGGGTAGCCGGCCTTGGCCAGATACTCTTTTGCCAGGTCAATATCATAGACATAGCCCGGAACCGACTTGTTGTAACCCCACATGGTCGGGGGAATGGGATTCTTGGCAACCTGGCCCATGCCCTGGTAAATATTATCCACGATGGCTTTGCGGTTGATGCCATGGGCAATGGCCTTTCGCAGATTGACGTTACTCTTCCAGGGTTCCTTGGTGTGGTTGAAGGAAAGATATCCAACATTCATGCCTGGTTGGGTCGGAAGAATCAGGTTGGAATCTTTTTTTGCCAGGTCAATATCTGCCGGATTAGGGAACTGGCAGATATGGATGTTTCCGGTTTTCAGCTCCAGAAAGCGAACAGAGTTTTCAGGAATAGAACGGAATATGAGTTTGTCGAGATAGGGCCCGCCGGATTTGTCCCAATAGTCCTTATTTTTTTCCAGAACAATGCGGTCGTCTTTAACCCATTTGGCAAACTTGAACGGTCCTGTTCCCACGGGGTTCCGCAAGAATTCCTTGGGATTTTTCAAAAACGCGGTGGGGCTGATGATATCGGCGAAATCCATTCCCATGTTGGCCAGGAACGGCGCTTCAACCCGTTTCAGTTTAAAAACCACCGTGTAATCATCAACGGCTTCGATACTGCCGATGGTATCGTCCATTTCCATGGATACCCAGTATTCTGGTGGGCGCTCCTGGGCAGGGATGTCCCAACCCATGCCATTAAATTTTACGCTGCGATCTTTCATCATCCGGCCGATGGAAAATACCACCGCATTGGCGTTAAAGGGCGTGCCGTCATGGAATTTGACACCTTTCTGCAGATGAAACGTATAGGTCTTGCCATCGGATGCGATATCCCATGATTTGGCCAAACCCGGCTCGAGGGCCGTGCTCTCATCGGCATAGGCGACCAATGCTTCAAAGATGTTGTCGCAGACCATGAACGAGTTGCCATCGGTTTCATAGGCAGGGTCCAGGCCGACGCTGTCCCCACCACGGCCGAAGACCAGCGTTTTGCTTATGGCGGATCCAGGTACGGCTGCAACAGCAAAGAATAAAATTAAACACAGTGAAAGTAATCGAATAAGATTTTTATGTTTCATTTTTACCTCCCTCCCTCTTGATAGCGGTGCGTGATTTTCGAAAACAAGCACCTTGTTGTGTGGTAGACAGACTTGATCGGTATCAATTCGTTTACTGGTACTATAGCCATTTAAATATATTAATCATTTGTTGTGAAGGCGTGGGGATGAAAACACCAATTACAACTATCAGATCAAATTGGCTTTGTCAAAAAAATCCGCTCATGGTCTGAACGATTTTTTCTGAAATAGTAAAAATATCTCAATTTTAATAAACGGCTGACAAACTTCATATACTGGGAACCGATGTGGGACATCTCATATCGACGATTGATTATAATTTGCAACCCAACGCCATGAAGGCCCGTTTTCAGAGAAAAGTCGCCTACGACAACCTGCCTGACGAGACTTTGCCGGCATTCCGTAAACTTTCCGCCAAACAGGCTCAGAAGCTGTTGGAAAGGATGGATGAATGGTTGGCCGGAAATGATCGTGACGTCAGTCCATCAGTCAAGGGCATCGGCCTGGCTATTGATGAAGACGCGGAATTGATTTCATATTAAATTCGTGAAACGAATTTAATTGCTATAACACACAGCGCGGATCAGAGAAAAAGGTGCTGTGAATTGCGTTGATTGCCCTGGGAAGATCTTGCATTTTAACCAGGAAGTAGAGGGCTGCCTTGGACGGACCGAAGGAGATCATCTCCACGTTCACGCTGCAGTCCGCCACCGCTGTAAAACAGCGGGCGGCGACACCTTTCTTTTTGAGAAGACCTTCGCCCACGATACCGATCAGGGCGACGTGTTCCAGTTTTTCAATCCTGCGATAGGGTCTTGGTTTCAATTCTTTCAGGGCCAGCCGGGCCTTTTCGACATCTTCTTTTGAAAAGAGCAGGCTAATGCAGGTTTGAGACGTTACCACCGACTTGATATTGATACCGCTTTCGGTTATCTGGCCGGCTACCCTGGCCAGAATGCCGGGTCGAGCCCCCACTGCCGAGGCATGTACCTTCAGGATGCCGATGTCCGTGTCGTGGGCAACGCTCTTGATGACCGTGCGGTGCCTGGGGCTTTTGCTGTTGATGAGGCTTCCGGGATTGTCCGGCGCAAGCGTGTTCTTGATGACGATGGGAATCTTTTTTTTCCGGACGGGTTCCACTGTACGGGGATGCAGAATCCTGGCACCAAAATAGGACAACTCGGCTGCTTCGGCATAGGAAAGTCTGGGGATCAGCTCGGCTTCAGGAACCATTCGCGGATCCGCGCTCATGAAACCGTCGACGTCCTTCCAGATTTCGAGGGTTTCTGCCTGAAGGGCGGCCGCTATGACTGCGGCCGAATAATCGCTGCCGCCACGGCCGAAGGTGGTGATCTCTCCCTGGGCGCTGATACCATAAAATCCTGGAACAACGACGATTCCCTTTTTCTTCAAGGCCGGATCGATATGTTTGTGAAGATTTCTGGTGGCCGGAACCATGTCAGCCGTGGCATCCCCGTATCTACCGTCTGTCAGGAGACCGATCTGATGCGGCATGCGGGAGGCGGCCTTCAGTTTTCCGGCACAGAGCAGGGCGGTGAGGAGCTGCGCACTGAACCGTTCTCCAAAGCTAGAGATAATGTCGCGCATGCGCGGTGTTATTTCACGGGTGAAATTGAGACCGTAATAAAGCCTCTCGAGATTTTTCAAGCCGGCGTTTAAATCTTTATTGAAGCGTTCAAAACAGTTTCCCACCGGCATCAGGTCCCCGGCGATTCTTAGATGTACCGACGCCAGATGTTTGATAATATTAGGAATGTTTTCTTCTGCCGTCAGTGCTTTTTCCATGCCGGTGATAAGCGTGTCTGTGATGCCATTGAGGGCTGAGACCACCAGGCAATCACCCTGGCAACGTTCAACCACCAACGCCAGGATGCGTCGAATATTGTTGATACCTTTGAGGCAACCGCCTCCGATTTTGACAACTTTCATGCAGCCGGCTCCTTCAGATATCTTTCAGCCTGCGATTGTCCGGATGATGCGCAATGGCATCATCCATTTTTTTCATCGCAACGGCAATGGTGTTTAATTCACGAGATTGGAGACCTGGTAATTGATCGACCCCGATACGTTCCAGGGCATTCGTCACATAAGCGATGGTAATGAGATTGATATCGAGAGCCGGCTGGTAGGCCGGCTCCCCAAGGCTGTCCGAATCGGTTTCAGAGATGATTTTTGATGTTACCAAGTCAAAAAGAGACGATTGGACCAATCGTAAGGGGATTTCAAGTGCAATGGATATCCGGCGAGCGGTAAAGGGTTTTTCCGCCCTGGTAAAATTGACTACCAGGAGATGCACTATCTGGAGAGACAATCTTTTTTTCAAAGCAAAACTGACTTGCCGGGTTGCCTGCTCGAATTCATAGGTCTCGTTATTTTGGTGGGCATAGGCGATTTCGGCACCAAAAAGCATGATCAGCCAGCTAAGCTGCAACCAGATGAGAAAAAGAGGCAGAGCTGCAAAACTTCCGTAAATAGCGTTATATTCGGAAAGCAGAAACTGAAAATGGATGTAGAATAGTTGAAGCACCTGGTAGATGGTTCCGGCCACGATACCGGCCACCAGTCCGGATCCGACCCTGACTTTGGTGTTCGGCATCATGATGTAGGTGAGGGTAAAGAGCAGCCAGATCAATACATAGGGAATCAATTTGAATGAAACGTAGATCAATGGGCTGAAAAAACCGAGCAGGGAGATTCTATCGACAATCAGTGTGATCTGGGTTTTGATGAACACCGTAGCACTGCTGGAAAGAATGAACAGTACCGGACAGATGAGCATGATGGTCAAATAGTCGCTGATTTTTCGCCAGAAGGAGCGGGCTTTGGAGACATTCCAGATGTCGTTGAACGATTGTTCAATATGGCCCAATACCTTGAAGACGGCCCAGTAGAGAACCACTACACCGATACCCGCCATGAGCCCTCCCCGGGTTCTGTCCAGCAGGTTTATGGCAAATTCGATGGCTTTAACCAGGATATCATGCTGCCCGGGAAATCGTTCAAGGAGTTGATCCTGCAGGAGTGTGTCAATCCCGAATCCCTGTGTGACGGCAAAAGCCATTGCCAAAACAGGCACGATGGCCACAAGGGAGTACAGGGTCAGTGCAGAAGCTCTCAGCTGTAGCTTGTCCTCGCGAAAACCGCGAAGGGCCAGGATGATGACCCGAAGCTGCCGGAGAAAAAAAGACTTACTCCAGGAGGTGTTTTTGGACTCTATGTGCCAGATGTCGGTTGTAATAAACTGGATGATTTTATGAAGCATCGCCATGATATTTCATGTCCTCAGGGACTTTGTTGACAGGGCAGTCAAAGTAAATGCATCGACGGCATTCATTTCTTCGTACCGTCGTCATGAATACAATCAAAGACAGTATGAAGATGACCATTAGACCGAGTTGTTGCGAGAGCCAATATAAAGGAAAAATAACCAGGATGCTCGGAGCGATAAGTGCGACAGTTTTGTCGAGCAGATCGAGCGGACCGGGCCGTGGCTTGAAAAACTTAGGTATTCCCCAGAAAAATATGCATTGGGTGGTTCGCCCCTCCCGGGTATAGTGGGGGCAGTGGGAACAGTAGAAACGATAGATGACGACTACGGCTGCAATACACAGGAAGATGTAGAAGATCAACCAGCCCATAGAATGGTTTGAAATGGCATAAAACGCAGTAAAGACGGGGGTTGCCATAAGGATCGTATAGTACAAATAATCGATGAAGGTGTAGCGTTCCCTAAGGGGTGGTTTGTGCAGATCCATATTTTCCTCCTTCACAACAAATAAAATCGTTGTAACATTTTCTTTAAGTCGGTAATCCGAAAACGCATGCTGAGATGTTATACCGGCCTGCGGTAATTCGTTTTAGTGTCCGCCCAGAAATGAGGATTTTTGTGTGAGATCAAGGCGGACGACAGATTTAACCCGGAGTAATAGCGTGCTATTTTGAGGAGTTAAATCATGGCGTCCAACGCCGATATCGCGGAAAAAGACCCTTTGTGGATGGGCACTACTTAAATACGCCGATTAAAAGCGTTAAGTCAATCCCTCCGTGAAAAAGCGGATACTGCTTAAATCTGCTCGGAAACCGCTTCACGAGGGCTCGGTCCTTGACAAGTATTGCAATTTGCCAGTGCCGAAAGTCTTTTTCGAGTTTGTTTATGATGTCATGATAGAAGGTTTCTGGTTTGTCATTTGAATTCAGACGGACACCAAACGGTGGATTGAGAACCAATATGCCGGGCCTTTCAGTCACTTCCTGGGGCGTGAGATGGAAAAAATCATGATTATCCACCTTGATTATATTAAGCAATTCAAATTTATCGGAAATTTTTTTGAGCTCCGTGGTTCGTTTCAAATCCAGGTCTGAAGCAAAAATCAAGGGCGTATTTGTGCACCGGATATCATTTCCCGCCATCTGTTTGAGATGACGCCACTGGGGTTCACGAAAGGCCGGCCATTGCATGAATGCAAAATCCCTGAAAAAGCCGGGCGGGATGTTCCCGGCAAGCATGGTCGCTTCCAGAGAAAAGGTTCCAGAGCCGCACATGGGATCGAGCAGGGGCTGTGAACCATCATAGCCGGCCAGTTTCAATATGGCTGCGGCGAGGGTTTCTCGAATGGGTGCTTTCCCGACGTCGTGTTTCAATCCTCTTTTGAAAAGAAGATCACCGCTGCTGTCCAGGGAAAGGAAAAGATGATCGTCGATCGCCCTGACATACAGGTGTTGGCTGTCATTTTTTCCTGAAAGACCGGTCTTCCCGGAAGTCATGTGGGGCATTCGTTGGCGGATGCAGGTTTCTATTCGTTGCGTAATGGCTGTTGTGTGAAAGAGTCTGGAGTGTCTTGTTTTCACACTGAAACAAAGTTCTGATGACGGGGAAAGATAAAGTTCCCAGGGGAATTTCAGAACATTTCTTTCTAGTTGCCGGAAGTTAGTGGCCTTGAAGTCGGTCAGGCGCATCAGGACCCTGTTTGGGATCCTGAGGTGGAGGTTGGCAGCATAGCACCCGGCCAGTCGGCATCTAAACACAACGCCGCCCGGGACGATTTCAGTGTCGTTTATGTCGACTGGAAGTGCAGCGATTTCCTGAGCGCAGATGGATTCAAGGCCCGGCGGGGTTGTGGCGAAAAAGGTGTGTGCCTTTCCGATGACATGCCGCTTGATCCGCTTTGGGGTTGGGATGTTCAGTTGGGGCATATAGGTCCTTCCGGGTTTGGTCCTTATCATATTGCGCTTGATATTGAATCGTATGCATAATATTAGGAGTTATCTCAGACTTTGTAAACCCCAGTTTATGCAACTATGGGGTACAATCACTTTCAGGAAACCATGGTCGACGTATATTTCAGACATACCCATTATGATGATTCCGACCTGAAGCAGATTGTTTTCGATATGATGAATGCCATGGGGGGCGATTCCATTTCCGCCGGGGCAAAGGTAATCATCAAACCGAACTTTTTGCTGGCGGCAGGTCCGGGCAAAGGCGTTACCACCCATCCCAGTATTTTACGGTATGTAGCTGAATTCATAATTGATAAAGGGTGCAAACCTGTTATTTCAGACAGTCCACCCATGGGCTCATTCGAAAAAATTCTGTCAAAGGGGGGATATGTCAAAGCACTTTCAGGCCTGGATGTCGTGTTCCGGCCTTTCAGGGAATCTGCTAAAATCGATATTGGTAAGCCCTTTGGTGTTGTCGACATCGCTAAAGAGGTGCTTGATGCTGATGTGGTAATCAATCTGGCAAAACTTAAAACCCATGCGCAGATGCTTCTGACACTCGGCGTGAAAAACATCTTTGGCTGTGTGATCGGTCTCAAAAAACCCGAATGGCATTTTCGGGCGGGAACGGACAGGGAGATGTTTGCGAGGCTGGTGGTACAGATTTACCAGGCGGTCAGTCCGACCATGACCATCATAGACGGTGTCCTGGCCCTCGAGGGACAGGGACCGGGGAAAAGCGGTACGCCCAGGGAACTGAACCTGCTTGCAGGGAGCCAAAACGCCATTGCGGCCGATATGGCCATCAGCAGTGTTCTGGGTCTGGAACCCAAGGACCTGTTAACAAATGAAGCGGCCCGGCAGCTGCAGCTGATTCCGGAAGATATCCATGTGCATGGAGAATTCAATATTCTGACTGATTTCAACTTCCCGGAGATGGGCTCGTTGGCTATCGGGCCCGAGATTCTGCAGGGATTTATGCGCAAACATGTTCTCCAGAAGCCGATGTCAGACAACGAGAAATGCAAACTGTGCGGCGAGTGCTGGCGCTATTGTCCGGTCAAGGCCATCGGCCACCATATCAAGGGTATCCGATTTAATTACGATTCCTGTATCCGGTGTTATTGCTGCCTGGAAATATGTCCCTATGGCGCTATCACCATCAGGGAACCGCTGCTGGGCAGGCTCTTTCGGAAGCAAGAGTGAGATTTCATGGAAACAGCGAATAGGGGCATACCGACGAACAGATACCGCAGTTGTGTCCGTTGTGAAACCGAGCGTAGTGATCCTTTTTCCATCGATCACAGGCAGCGGCATCCAGTATTTCCTTTCTTTCGATACCAGGCTTCCAATCTTTACCGGATAAAGCGCTCGCAGGACATGCATCGACGCAAGCGCGGCAGGTGCCGCAATATCCACGATTAAAAGGTGTGCCATAGGCCATGGGTATGTCCGTAAAGACCGTTCCAAGGCGCACCCAGGGACCGAATTGACGTGTTACCAGCTGACAATGGCGGCCGACCCAACCCAGCCCGGAGAGTGTGGCCGCTGTTTTGTGAGGAAAATCACCCTTGATATTTACCAGATCCGTCCTGTCTGATGCCGCCAGGGGATGTGCGCGAAACCCTTTTTGACCAATGGCTTTTGAAAGCGAATGCGCTATATCAGTGATACGCACATTGATTTCGGCATACGCCCGGGCATACGCCTGTGTCGGACCGTTTTTAATGCCTGCCATGATATCGGGCGGCATGGGGATTGCCCATGAAATGGCTCCTGAATAGGGTTCTCGATCCTCTTCAATGCAAAAGCACAGCTCCCGAATATCAGCAGCCCCCCACAGCGGAACACCCTGTGACTGCATCCAGTCCCCCAACCACTTATTAAAAAACGATTTTTTCATGTTGTTTATGCGACTATGGGATTTATTCCCGCCAAGGACCAGGTTTCTATTCTAAAAGCCTCCCAAAACCTCTGATAACTTGCGCACAACCTGACCATAACCATTGTCAACGTACAAAGCGATTTGGGCGATACATGAATATGCGATGGCAAACTGGGCAATGGCGTAACCCGCAATGGTAAACTGGCTGATACTGATCACACCGACACCGAATTGAGAAATGTTGATGATACCGGCGCCGAACTGACCAATGGATATCACACCCTTTGCCACCACCGGCATCTTGTTCATGCGATACTTAAAGGATATATGCACCAGCGGCAGACCCAGAAAATTGGCCTCTGATTTGTATTCAAACCCCCACCCGTCCCAGTTCGCCTTTGCCGGATACATGGCTCCACAATTGGGACAGGTATACGCCTGTTCGCTAACCTCGTGCTTGCAATCTCTGCATTTTTTCATGATTTGCCTCTCCTACATATAATTTCACATGAACTTTTTTTAATACAACTGGCAACGGCGGGTCTTACGGCGCCTTTGGAGCGAGTTTTGGCCGACTTTAAAACGGATTTCCGAAGGCCGGCAAACATCCGGTCTTAATCTAAATTACTGTCGGGATCCATGCCCATTTCTTGGATCGTTTCCAGATCCCTTGGCCAGCCCCGCTTCCTGAAATATTCTGATAGTTCCGCCCTCACGTTTTCTGGTTTCCCCTGAGCCAGATCGCTTTTGGCGGATATCTTTTCCGGACGGATCTCAACGACTGCACAGGTTTTATAATCCGGCATGTCTTGATGAACTTTTTTGAGAGACCTGCCTTTTTCATGTTTTTCAACCAGGGCGTTCAAGGCATCGAGTTTAAGCTGCATTTCATCTACCAGTCGTGCCGTTCCCCGCATGACAACACAATGGTAAAACTGGTGAAGCTTGCAGGGAGAGCCATCGTCGGAGAATTGTGAATCCAGGTAGGCCAACGGTATGTCGACCTGGAAACCGACTTTGGCATTGCGCGTGATATTATCCAATTTTTCACCGGTTAAGGCACAATGAAAATAAATATTACCGTTATGGGACACAAAATTTACCGGGGTAATATAGGGGTATCCTTCTAAATCGGTCGTTGCCAGGCGACCGATAGTGGCTTTTGAAAGAATTTTTTCAATGGCTTCAGGATCTGTTACCTCACATGATCTTCGCTTCATTCTGATCTGTCTCCTCAATAGTTTGCCAAAATAAATTGTTTGTTCGTAAAAAGTCTAATTCGCCATTAGGTGTCATTCCAGCGAAAGCGGGAATCCAGTGTTTTCAAATATTTCTGGATGCCTGCCTTCGCAGGCATGACGTCGTTTCAGATTTTACAAAAACGTCAAATATAAAATTTGAAGAACCTCGCAGCAAGACTTGTCGGCGAGCTCACGTCCAGCCGCTACTGGGAATACGTTCGCTGTTGCGGTTCAACTTTTTTTAAGGTTGTTTTGATTTTAACCTTCGATTCCAGCGTACGATGAACCGGACACCTGTCGGCAATTTCCATCAACCGTTTAGACTGGGATGCATCCAGGGGTCCGATCAGTTCCAATTCTCTTTCGATCCAATCCACCATAGGCTGGTTTGTTTCACACATTTCGCAGTCCTTAGCGTGAACCTTCTTGTGGGACAAGGAAACCACCACCTCTTCCAGAGGCCATTGTTTACGGTCCGCATACATGCGCAGGGTCATGGCTGTACAGGCCCCCAGCCCGGCCACGAGATAATCATAGGGTGTCGGCCCCATGTTTGTTCCACCAACGGAAACCGGCTCGTCGGCAACCAGGGAGAGTCCGTTGGCCATGACTTCCGTTCGAAATCCGGTTTTTCCGATTTGCGCGACAACTCGGCTCCCTGCATCATCTTCTTTTGAGGACTCCGGCTGTTCCAGGTCCAGATACTTCCGCACCCAGGACGCAATCATGGCACCGACATACCTTGCATCGGAGGCATTCATCAACAGGTGGTCCGCCTGGTCCAGTGAAATAAAACTTTTTGGATGTCGTGCGTACTGGAACAATCGTGCTGCATTGTCGATTCCCACCGTATTGTCCATCGGGGAATGGAAAACAAGCAGCGCTTTCCTGAGATTGCGAACCGCCTCTTCTATTTGGGCCGCTCCCAAGTCGTCCAAAAACTGCTTCTTTATCCTGAACGGTCTGCCTTCAATAGCTATTTCCGCCTCACCATCCTTGGCAATTGTTTCCTGGTGTTTTTCGAAATGCCGCATGAGGTGAACCGTGTCTGCCGGCGCGCCAATCACGGCAACCGCTTTGCTGGAGGATATCTGTCCGGCTGCCTTGAGCACCGCTGCGCCACCAAGGGAGTGGCCGATCAAGATCTTAGGTGCTTCGTAGCCGGTTTTCAGAAAATTTGCCGCTGCCACCAGATCTGCGACGTTGGTCGAAAAATTCGTATCGGCAAAATCGCCTTCACTTTCACCCAGACCCGTAAAGTCAAATCGTAGTACCGCAACCCTTTCGCGTGTCAACGCACGGCTGATATAATTCGCCGACTTGAGATTTTTGGTACAGGTAAAGCAATGGGCGAACAGGGCAAACGCTTCGGGGCGACTGTCTGCAGGTAGATCCAACAGTGCCGACAACCGGTTGCCGCCGCTCCCCTTGAAATAGAGTTTCTTCGATGTCATGATGACACCTTCTGGTTTGATTTCTCTTCAATTTTCTTTACAAATGCCCCTGCATCAATAACAAAACGTTCGTGGGTTCCCTTGCTGACAATGTCAATCCCATCCGAAGCAGACACCTCGAAAACCAATCTGCGCCGATCGACTTCGACAAGTTTCACAAAAACCCTTACCACAAGTCCGGGGGGTGTTGCTGCTGTATGGTTGACCTGAATATTTGTCCCCACGGTCTGTTCTCTTGGCCAGTCAATGTGCGGGTTGATGGCCTGGATGCAGGTCCATTCGATAAGACCCACCAGATAACCTGTGGCCAGGACTTTCGGCATGACTTGAAATTCCAGTGCTTCCGGATATAGAGCCGGAACGGTTTTGGACTCGGGAACCTTGTATTTAAATTCGTGATGAATCCCTGGCCTCAATGTCTCTTTCATAATACCTCCGGTGTAATACTAAAAAACTGCAGGGCGTTCTCCCTGAATATTTTTGCCATAGATGCTCTTGAAAGCCGGGCGTTCTTGATTTGTTTGATTTCCCTGTCCCAGGCATAAGGAATATTGGGAAAATCCGAGCCATACATGATACGATCGACCCGCATCTCATCAAGCCGGACAACCTGCTCCGTGGGCAGAAAATCGGCGCAAGCCACGGATGTGTCAAGCCAGAGATTGTCGTATGTTTCAGTCATGCGCTGATAGGCCACATACTCGTCCATTCCCAGGTGGGGTACACAGATCCTGAGATCAGGATAGCTTCTCAACACCTGTTCCAGTTTTTCTGCCCGACAGAGCACATAGGGATCACACATGTAAGCTTCACTCTTGGGTTCTCTTCCCACGTGCATGACGAGTGGCTTCTCTTTTCGTGAACAAACGTCATAGATCGGGTCCATGTCGGGACTGTTCATGTCAAAGCACTGAACATGGGCATGCAGTTTGACACCTTTCAGCCCGGCAGCAAAAGCATCTTCCAGAATGAGCGCCGCATCCGTCTCGCCGGGAAAAATCGTGGCCAGACCGGTGATGCGTCCGGAAAATTTCCGGCACAGGTTTAGCATATACTGATTGAGATCCCGTGCAATTCCAGGCTTGTGCGCATACTGGAGGGCGACAATATGGTCAACACCCCTTTTCAAAAGATATTCCAGGAGCTCGGGCGTGGTACCCTTGTAGCGGATGGGCCATGCATATTTCTCGAACCACTCCCACAGGGCCTTAAAAACAGGCTCTGGAAAAACATGAACATGGGTATCCACAATACCGGGCAGGTCCAATGGTACAACATCGCCTTCCTTGTCTCCCACGGCAGGAAACGGCAGATCCAGCTGGGGTGCATTATTCATTTTTAGTTTCGTCCAGTGTCAGCAGCATGTATTGTGCCTCGGGTAGGGGGTTATGGTAATACGGCACGGTTTCTCTAAAGCCGTGCGATCGGTAGAGCGTCTGTGCGTCAACCATCGTTGAGAGGGTGTCCAGGAGCATTTCTTTGTAACCGAGCTTTCTCCCTTTTAGGATAATTTCCCGGCATAGCGCATTGCCGAAACCCTTGCCTCTGAATCTTTGCCGAACATACAAGCGCTTCATTTCACAACGCTGACTGTCAATTTTCCGCAAACCCACACATCCTGCCTGCATCCCATCCTGTTTAGCCAGAAACAATGCGCCTTCCGGCGGCATATAGATGTCTGCAATATGGTTCAATTCCTGTTCAAAGTTCTGAAAGGTCAGATCAATACCGATGGAAACCGCATATTCATCAAACAATTCCCGTACGGTTTGAATATCCTTTGTCTTTGTTACTTCTATTAATTGGCGCATTTAATAAAGGTCCCTGTTTCATATTCTTCAAATGCGATCCGCAATTCTTCTTGGGTATTCATGACAATGGGACCTTGCCAGGCAACAGATTCTCTGATGGGCTTACCCGAGATCAACAAAAATCTAAGCGCATCCTTCCTATTTTGCCGGAAGGTCTACGGTTAAAACCTGACCACCATAAGCATGCACCGAATCATGGGCCCGGACCAGTACCTGTTGAATATTATTGGGGATTCTAACACCTGACAAACTTCGCGTAAAGGGTTGTTCGTTGACATGCGGATGAAGCAGTTTTCGGGTACCCAAGACAGTCCCATCCAATAAAACGACCTCCCATTTGTCTGCATAGTGATCCCAGCCCGTGTCATCATGCCGCAAGGTGACGTCGAAACGATAGGTTCTCTCTCCAGCCGTGACGACGTTGACTTTGACCACATCTGCTTCGCCGGCATATGTCAGCATGGCCGGAACTATAATCACCAGGATAAAAGCTGCAAGCCATTTCATCTTTTTCTCCTTGTGTTGTTACCGTCGGTTTTTTTTAGACTTCATAACAGATTTAACCAGTTTCCCGAATTGCTTGTCTTTTTTCTTTTTTTCTTGATAGGACATTTCATGAAACATGGATTCTTTCTTCATTTTCAAATAGTTCTGGTAGCGCTCTCTGGAAAGGCGGCCATCTGCTACGGCGGACAGGACGGCACACCCTTTTTCCTGTGTATGGGAACAATCCTGGAAACGGCAAGTGCTTGACAGCTGATCGATCTCATGAAATGCGCTCTTTAACCCGCTGTCCACTGCAAGACTTCCAAGCTCCCGCATGCCGGGTGTGTCAATGATCATGGCGTCATTTTTCACACGTATGAGCTGCCGGCGTGTGGTGGTGTGCCGACCCTTGCCGTCTTTTTCCCTTACCGTTCGGGTCTCAAACACGCTGTTCTTGAGCAGGCTGTTAAGCAGGGTTGTCTTGCCAACCCCCGATGATCCCAGCAAACAATAGGTATTTCCGGGTGTCAGGAGTGCCCATATGCTGTCCAGCCCTTCTCCGGTTTTATTGCTGAAGGCGATAACCTGCCGCTCTGGAAAGATGGCAGCGATTTCATTCAAGCGCATTTCAATGGCATGGGTTTCAAGCAAATCGCCCTTGCTCAGCAGCGCCACCGGCTGGATACCACCATCGTAGACCATGACCATGTACCGCTCCAGCCGTCTCAGGTTATAATTGGTGTCCAGGGACTGGACAATAAAAGCCGTGTCAATGTTGGCAGCGATGAGTTGATGGGATATTTTTCTGCCGGCGGTTTTGCGCTTTAATATGGTTTTTCGCTGACAGATATCATGAATAATTGCCCGGGACCCCTGGTCCACCATTTGAACCCGTACCCAATCACCCACGGCTGGATAATCAAGGGGACTTTCCGCACTGAACATGAGTTTGCCTGTAATTTCAGCCGTTGTTTCCTGATTTTCATTGGCAACCACGTAGTGTTCCCGATCTACGGCAATCACCCTGGCCATGTCCATTGCATCGTCCATGACAGTGTCGACCCGACCTGTCTGCTCTTCTTTTAAGCTGGAGGGTTTCGTCTTCATATGGCTTGATGCTAAAAAATCCATCCATCATTGTCAAAATAATTCCTTTGAAACGATTTTAGTCCGAATATTTCAAGTTTATGAGATTTCGGGGTTGGGAACAATGGCTTTTCCATGAGCAAATGCCCTTCATTAAGCTTGTTTTTTCATGTCCGTTCTAATAATAAAATAGCTACACGATTAAAATCGCCAACCGATTCTGTTGAATCATAGTTACGGTAATATGGGGGTCAAGATGAACGAGAGCAGCTTTGTAAAACGCGAAATAAAGGGACACGTTGCCTGGGTAACGCTGAATAGACCTGAAAAACGAAATGCATTGAATTTCCAAATGCTTGAACAATTGGTGGCAACCTTCCAACAGCTGGATCAGGACGAAAATGTTCGCGTTATCGTTCTCAAAGGAGAAGGGAAAAGTTTCTGCGCCGGTTTGGAACTGTCAGCGCTGGCAGGCTTGATCGAAAAACAAACAGCCGATTATCGAGAGCGCCTGCGTAGAACCATTCTCTACGGACAAGCCAGCACCAACATCATTGAGACGTGCAACAAACCAGTGATTTTGGCATCGCACAGCCACTGTATCGGGGGCGGTGTTGACATTGCCTGTGCCTGCGATATTCGTATAGCCACCAGGGATGCAGTTTTTTCAGTTCGTGAAACCAAACTGGCCTTTGTCGCGGATCTTGGCACCACTCAGCGGCTTCAACGAATTGTAGGTGAACCCTGGACAAGGGAACTCTGCCTTACTGGAAGGGATTTTTCCGGCGAAGATGCCTACCGGATCGGATTTATCACCCATTTATGTGAAGACAAAAAATCCTTGTTTCAAAAAGCTGAAGAACTGGCCCAGGAAATGGCGGACAACTCGCCTCTTGCCGTCCAGGGCGTCAAGGATGTTCTGCGCTTTACCAGCGATCACGGCACCGCGGCAGGGCTCAAATATGTTGCCCAGAAAAATGCTGCCATGCTCATCTGCGAAGATGGTATCGAAGCCGTCACCGCCGCCATCGAAAAGAGGAAGCCTGTATTCAAGGGCCGATAAAATCGACGTTGTCGCTTTTATTATCGGAACAGACTAACAGCGCGGTGATATGCCAACATCATTATTTTTTTGGAGGAACCATGAAAAAAACCAGCCTGTTCATCCTTATTATTTTTTTCTTTTTGTCGACCATGGGCCATGC
>QMMS01000072.1 GCA_003647375.1 Deltaproteobacteria bacterium | reverse complement strand
GCTCCCTGGAAGGTTCTCCGGATATCGGCAGATCATATCCCTTTTGAATTTGTATGGATTTCATAGGTTTTGGTGCAGATCGAGATAAAAATCGCTCAGTTCAGGTATTAGATATCTGAATGCTTTTCATAACCTTTTAAAGGGTTTCTGTCGATCTTTAATTTTAGATGGAATCATCTCTTGACAGAATACCCGCATTGTCTTAGCAATTAGTGTTAAAATACCAAAGCTGAAACACATGAGGTTTACTATGGAAGAGAAAAAAGAACTCTTGAACACAGGCTTGAGAGGGGTAACCATCGCCAGCACCAAAATCAGCCATGTCGATGGGGCGGCAGGAAAACTTGTCTACAGAGGATATCTCGCCAAGGACCTTGCCGGAAAGGTGTCTTTCGAAGAAGTTGCTTATCTGCTTCTGTACGAAAAACTGCCGGACGAAGAAGAGCTGAAAAATTTTAATTCGATTCTCTCCAAAAAGAGAGACCTCCCGCAGCAGTTGGTATCGACCATGCAGAACAGCCCCAAAGATGCATTACCCATGGACATCCTGCAGACAGCGGTTTCAATTCTGGCCCAATACGATCCGGACATTAGAAGCACCACTCGAGAGGGGGCCGATAGAATGGCGATTCGCCTGATTGCAAAATTTCCGACAATCGTGGCCTATTGGGATCGCATTCGCAATGACAAGCCTGTCATCCCACCGAATCCGGATCTGAATATTGCAGCCAATTTTCTCTATATGCTGAACGGAGAAATCCCCGACAACAATTTAACGAACTATTTTGATGTCTGCCTGGTACTGCATGCCGAACATTCCTTCAACGCTTCAACCTTTTCGGCAAGACAGGTTGCATCGACCCGGGCTCATATGTATGCTTCTGTTGGCGCGGGTGTCGGCTCCTTGTCCGGTTCTCTGCATGGTGGTGCCAATACACGGGTAATGCAGATGCTTCTGGAAATTGGATCCATGGAGAAGATTGAAGACTATGTGAAAAATATTCTGGAAACGGGTGGGGTCATCATGGGCTTGGGTCATGCCGTTTACCAGACCGATGATCCACGGGCCCATATTCTTGCCCCCATGTCAAAAACCATGGGCGAACGTCTGGGAGAGCCCAAATGGTATGAGATGTCCAAGGCCCTGGAGCTGAAGGGCAAAGCAGCCTTTAAGGAGAAAAAAGGACGTGACATCTATGTAAATGTCGACTTTTACAGCGCCTCCCTTTACTACTACATGGGTATTGCTGTAGACCTGTTTTCGCCCGTCTTCGCCATTGCCAGGGTAGCCGGCTGGGCAGCGCACGTTCTCGAAGAGCAATTCGCAGGCGCCGCCCCAAAACCGGCTCTGTATCGACCGGGATCCGACTACGTGGGAGAATACTGTGGCCCTGACGAGTGTGCATTTGTGCCCATTGACGAGCGCTGACCCGCATATTTCATGAAACTTGACGAAGATTTCTTTTATTGCCTCAATATGTCAGCAAATTGTCATGATATTGTAAGCTACTCAGAATGGTACAGTTAACCTTAAAGGAATGACTGGCTATTTGATTCGTCAAGTTTCACCCTTCGGGCATCCCTGATCGGCCCTGGCGCTGCGTTATTCAGCCTTCGCAGTAAATTACTACGGCTTCAGGCTGAAATGCCTTGCGCCAGAGCCGATCAGGTTCGTGAAATATCCGGGCTAACCCGAATATCCCTTTTATAGTTTCGTGAATAAAAACTTGCCAACCAGCTTGCAACACTTATTATATATTCTGAAACACGTAAATGACTGAACTTCAAGATTGAAAAGCAATATCATTAACTTAAGGCGATTCCCAGTTCCACGTAATGTAGCGCAGGTCTTTAGACCTGCAAAAAAAAAGGGTGTACGAACAGAGCTGAAGCTCTGTGCTACATCATTAAGTTAACGGCATTGGTTTAAAAAGCACAGCATAGCCCGCAGAATTCAGAAATCCGATAGGAGGTATTTTCAGACATGGCGAATGAACAGGATGCACAAATGGAGCAGGCCCAGAGGGAAGTTGAAAAACTTTTTCAAAACATCCAGAACGAGATTCCCGTATTCCTGTTCACCCAACCCGGAATCAACGACGTGTTCAGCGATGCTGCCCGGCAGGGATTACGGTTTTTTCGACAATTGACGGATAAGATCACGCTCAAGGAATATAACCTGAGCCATGAGCTGGCCCAGAAATGGCAGATTCACAGTTCACCTACACTGGTGCTGGCGCCGGACACGTATCAAATCAAGTGGCTCGGAGCGCCGTTGGGTGAAGAAGGCCGGATTTTTCTCGAAGCACTTCTGTTAATCGGCAGTCGGGAAAGTCGCCTCACAACGCCGTCGCTTCAGGTCATCAAGCGCCTGGATTCACCGCGAGAAATCAAGGTGTTTGTCAGTGCCTCATGCCCCTATTGTCCCCAGCAAGCGCAGAACGCACTCAAGGCCGCCATCGAAAGACCCGATCTGGTCTCTCTGGAGATTATCGACATTCAGGCCAACCCTGAGCTTGCGGAAAAATACGCCGCCCAGTCCGTTCCCCAGACCTATGCCAATGATGTCCTCATCGCCCAGGGCGCTCAAACCGAAGAGCTTTTTATTTTGTCGCTGGACAAGATGGAACAACAGACCGTCTTTATTCCCGACAGTGAAGAAACAGAGGTTGAAACGGATCTGGTCATTATCGGTGGAGGCCCGGCGGGCCTGAGCGCGGGTATCTATGCGGCCAGAAGCGGACTCAAGACGGTGGTAGTGGAAAAAGGTGTTCTGGGCGGGCAGGTGGCCCTCACCCCGGTGGTTGAAAATTATCCCGGCTTAAAACAGGTGGGCGGAAAAGCACTCGTTGACATAATGGTGACCCATGCCCTTGAATATGTGCAGATATTCCCGGGTGAGGAAGTCATTGACATCCAGCCGGGTGATAAAATTACAGTCCAGACCAGCCGGCGCAAGTTTCATACCCGCACGGTTCTTATGGCCACCGGCGCCTCCCATCGACAGTTGGGTGTGCCGGGCGAAAAAAAACTCGGCGGTCATGGTGTCAGTTATTGCGCCACGTGCGATGGTGCCCTGTTCAAGGGTCGCAAGGTCATTATCGTTGGCGGTGGCAACAGTGCCGCCACGGAAGCCCTCTATCTCAAAAATGTCGGTGTAGATGTGACCATGGTACACCGGCGCGATACGCTCAAGGCCCAGGATGTTCTTATCCAGAATCTCATCCAGAACAACATACCGATTCTGTTCAATACGGAAGTCAAGGAAATCCAAGGAATGCACTTTGTCGAACAGGTGGTTCTGTATAACAATGCCAAGGATGAAACCTCCGAACTGGCCGTGGATGGTGTTTTTATGGCCATTGGATACGACCCAACCAATGAATTGGCCCAAAAATTCGGCATCGAATTGACCGAAGAGGGTTTTATCCGGCACGACAATTATCACACCAACATCCCCGGCATCTATACCGCAGGTGATGTGGCCGGAGGGTATAAACAGATCGTCACCGCCGCCGGTCATGGTTCCGAGGCAGCCATCGTGATTTTTGAGGATCTGATCAATCCGTACTGGAAATAACATGGCTGGCGCCCTGTTATCATGGAATAATTTTATTTATGGACGGAAAAACAGTCAATAACAGCAGTGTCATCCTGAGACACATCGTACAACCCCAGGATGCAAACCTTGCCGGCATCACTCATGGTGGCGTGGTCATGAAAAATATCGACGATGCTGCCGGTGTCGTGGCGGTAAAGCACTCGGGATGCGCCGTGGTTACAGCCTCCATCGACCGCATGGATTTTCATCATCCCGTGTATATCGGCAACCTTCTCACCATCAAGGCCAGCATCAACCTGGTAGGACGGACATCCATGGAAATCGGCGTACGGGTGGAAGCTGAAGATATCGTCACCGGAAATTCCCGTCACACCGCATCCGCTTACCTCACATTCGTAGCCCTCGACCAGGACAACAAACCTACCCGGATTCCTCCGCTAATACTCGTCACCGAAGAAGAAAAACGGCGCAACATTGAAGCCACCGACAGAAGAAAGGTCCGACTTGCAGAAAAGTCCAAGGAAAAAAAATGCCGTCGGACACCGGACAATTGCGAAACTTCTACCCCTTAAGTTATTACCCCGGCAGTTTTTAGAAACAATGGGGTCATAGAAACAATGGGGTCAGGTCTTCACTTTTCACAGTTTCGGCACAATGTGAAAAGTGAAGGCCTGACCCCTAACTGCATTTGAAAAGTGAAGGCCTGACCCCTATCTACGTCAAGGCAAAGGAGCAATAAAAAATATGAGCAGCACACCCGATAAGGTTATCTACTCCATGATCAGGGTCAGCAAGTATTATGACAAAAAGCCGGTATTGAAGGACATTTCCCTGTCCTATTTCCACGGTGCCAAGATTGGTGTCCTGGGTTTAAACGGCGCTGGAAAATCATCCCTGCTACGTATCCTGGCCGGTGAAGACAAAGACTTCAATGGTGAAACCATCCTCTCCAAGGGCTTCACCGTGGGCTATTTGGAACAGGAGCCCCTTGTGGACGTGGATAAAACCGTGCGCGAGGTCGTGGAGGAAGGCGTTCAGGAGACGGTGAACCTGCTCAAGGAGTTTGAAGAGATCAACAACAGTTTTAGAGAGCCCATGGATGATGAGGCCATGGACACGCTCATTCAACGACAGGGGCAGGTTCAGGAAAAACTGGATGACCAGGATGCCTGGGATCTCGACTCCCGGCTGGAAATGGCCATGGAGGCCCTGCGCTGTCCACCGGCGGAAGCACGGATCCAAGTGTTGTCGGGTGGTGAAAAACGGCGCGTGGCCCTTTGTCGTCTCCTACTGCAGAAACCCGACATCCTGTTGCTGGATGAACCCACCAACCATCTGGATGCGGAAAGTGTCGCCTGGCTGGAACACCACCTGCAGCAATATCCTGGGACGGTCATTGCCATTACCCATGATCGCTACTTTCTTGACAATGTGGCCGGCTGGATACTCGAACTGGACAGGGGCCGGGGCATTCCCTGGAAAGGCAACTACTCATCATGGCTGGAACAGAAAATTGAGCGCCTGCGCCGTGAGGAAAAATCCCAGAGCGCCCGTCAAAAAACACTTGCCCGCGAGTTGGAGTGGATCCGCCTGACCCCAAAGGGGCGCCATGCAAAAAACCAGGCCCGGGTGAATGCTTATGAAAAACTAATGGCCAAGGAAGAGCAGGCCCAGGATAAAGAACTGGAGCTTTATATTCCCCCCGGTCCACGTCTGGGTGACGTGGTTATCGAGGCTGACGGTGTTACCAAGGAATACACGGATCGCCTGCTCATGGAAAATACGCGTTTCCGACTGCCCCCGGGTGCCATCGTGGGTGTAATCGGTCCCAACGGCGCCGGCAAAACCACCCTGTTCAGAATGATCACCGGCCAAGAAAAAACCGACAGCGGAATTTTCAGAATCGGTGAAACCGTTCAGTTGGCCTACGTGGACCAGAGCCGCGAACTGGACCCACAAAAGAGTGTCTGGGAAGAGATTACCGGGGGTCAGGAGCTGCTCGAAATCGGCAAAAGAACGCTCAACTCCCGTGCCTATGTGGCCCGTTTCAACTTTTCCGGCTCGGAACAGCAGCGCAAGGTAGCGAATCTCTCCGGTGGACAACGCAACAGGGTTCACCTGGCCAAGATGCTCAAGGAAGGGGCCAATGTCCTGCTGCTGGATGAGCCAACCAACGACCTGGATGTCAACACTCTGAGAGCACTGGAAGAAGCACTGGAAAACTTCGGCGGCTGTGCAGTGGTGATTAGCCATGACCGCTGGTTTTTGGATCGAATCGCCACCCATATTCTGGCTTTCGAAGGGGACAGCCAGGTCATTTTTTTCAACGGCAACTGGACTGAATACGAGGTTGACCGCAAAAAACGGCTGGGTGTCGATGCCGAAATACCCCGGAGAATCCAGTATCGCCAACTGACGCGCTGAATTCAGGGATAAGCATTTAAACCCGGTGTTCCTCGTTCGGGATGATGATGATTTCCTCCGGGCGGATACGAACGCACACTTCTTCTTTTGTTTTAAATTGCCCCGCATAGGCAGGAGCACGGGTAAACAAAATTCCGACTTTGGTCTCAATGGAGTATTCGATGACCGGCCCCATATAAGCACTCTGAACAATCATGCCGGAAAGAGACTGGGATGAGGTTTCCTCTTTGTGCGCAATTTCAAGGACCTCGGGTCGAAGTGAGAGTTTCACCGGGCCGTTTTGCTGGGTTGTCTTCTTTCCCTTAGACACGTTGATCTCAGCATCGCCAAGAAATAGTTGCCTACTTTTTCCCTCACCCCGCAACTCGGCGTCAACCACATTTGACTCACCGATGAAGTTAGCCACGAACGCTGTCTCCGGGTGATGATATAGTGACTGCGGCGGTCCTTGTTGTTCGATGGTACCTTTTCGCATGATGATGATTTCATCGGAAACGGCCAGTGCTTCGGCCTGATCGTGAGTAACATATATGGCCGTGATTTTCGACCCCTGTTGAAGCCGGCGTATGTCGTCACGCATGCTGCGGCGCAGCTTGCTGTCGATGTTGCTCAACGGTTCATCGAACAACAGTACCTTGGGGCGGAGCACCATGGCACGGGCCACAGCCACGCGCTGCTGCTGCCCACCCGAAAGCTCATCAGGATAACGGATCTGATAGCCGTCCATATCCACCATATCAAGAACTTCACGTACACGTTCTCGTATTTCATCCGGCGCCGTCTTCAG
The DNA here is from genome assembly GCA_003647375.1 of Deltaproteobacteria bacterium. Next base: position 9,537 of record QMMS01000072.1, on the reverse strand, counting down.
AACACCCAGGCCATAGCCTACATTCTGTTCCACGGTCATATGCGGGAAAAGTGCATATGACTGAAACACCATGCCTATGTCACGGCGGGTAGCCGACAGTTTGGTGACGTTTTCGTCACCGAACCAGATTTCTCCTGAAGAGGCGGGCTCAAGTCCGGAAACAAGCCGTAGCAGGGTTGTTTTGCCGCAACCGGAGGGACCAAGCAAGGTTGTCAAGGTGCCGGGTGCAAATTCGATATCAACGGCGTTCAAAGCACAAACCTTACCAAAGTGTTTGGAAACATTTTTCAAGACTATTTTAATGGATGAATCACTCATGACCGCCTCATATGGTTTTTACCTGCTTGTCGGTTCTGGAGCGTCCAGTGACGAGTTGAACCAGCAAAGTGAAAATCAGCATTGTTAGGATGAGAACAGAGCCGTAAGCCACAGCCACACCCGTATCGCCGCTCTCGACACGCGAAAGGATGTAGGTCGTGGCCACATCTGTTCCAGCCGTGGCCAGGAAGATAACCGCCGAAACTGTGGTCATGGCACGGATAAAACTGTAGGCCATGGAAGAGACGATAGTCGATTTCAACAACGGCAGGAGCACGGACCGGATCGTTTTCAAACTTCCTGCTCGCTGCAATATCGATGCCTCTTCCAGGTTTGTGGAAATCTGGCTCAATGCGGACATGCCACCCCGAATACCCACGGGCATAGCCCGGATGGCCATGGTAATGATCAGGATAGCGGCGGTCCCCGTCAACTCGATGGGAGCGGTGTTGAAAGCCAGTATGTAAGCCACACCGATTACGGTGCCGGGAATGGCGAAGATAAGCACGGTCCCGAAATCGATCACGCCCCGACCGTAAAACTGTTTTCTGGTGAGAATATACGCTATAAGTACACCCAGAAGTGTTGTCAGGGGGGCAGCTAGCATCGAGTAGGACAGGGAGTGCAAGAAGGATGGCCAGGCGCCGGACGATAGGCCTTTGGACCACAGTTCCATGTGGTGCGACAGGGTCAGGGAGTAATCAGCGCCCCATTGCGTCACGAATCCGCCCAGGAATATACTGATATACACGATGCCCACCAGGACGAACCAGAAGGAAATAAATACGGTGATACCGCGCTGCAGACCCGAAGGTAGCGGCGTTACATTGCCGGAAGTTTCCACGCCGGTGACGGTAACGTAAGACTTTTTGCCAATCCATTTTTTCTGGATGTAAAATACCGAGAGGGACAGGAACATGAGTATGAGGCCAAGGGCGGCTGCCCTTGCAAAATCGAGCTGCGCCCCGGCGATGGAAAAATAAATTTCTGTGGAAAGCACGTCATACTCCCCTCCGAGCACAAGGGGATTGCCGAAATCAGCAGCAGAAGAAATCATTCCCAGTAGAAAGGCATTGGCAATGCTTGGCCTGAGCAGGGGAAGCGTCACTTTCCACAGCGTTGTCCAACGGCCAGCGCGCATGGTCAGGGAGGCTTCCTCCATGGCCGGATTGATGGAAGAGAGCATACCGCTGATGATCATATAGCTGACCGGGGTCAATGAGAGCGTCTGGGCAAGAAAAATCCCCAGAAAACCATAGATATAGCCGGAGCGCTCGAAGATGCCCTGACCACCCTCCGGCGTGAAAATACCAGAGGGACCGAACAGGAACATCAGCCCGTCGCTAATCATACCGGCCCGTCCAAAGAGTAGAATCAGCGACATACCCACCACAAAAGGCGGCGTAATGATCGGCAGAATGTAAAAAACCCGTATCATGTATCTGAACCGCGTGGTGGCACGGACCGAATAGAGAGCGAAGAGCAGCCCGCACACCGTAGTCGCCGCACCCACAGTGAAGGCCAGCCTCAAGGTATTCCAAATGATTCGTCCCACGCCGAATGACGTTATAATCCGGAAAAACTGGAATGGCACGAACTCATCGGCCTTATTGAAAAGCACGTTGCGAAAGATTTCCCAGACCGGGAAAAAGATAAACATGACCACCATGAAGATCACGAAAATAACAGCTCCCGCGATGAATGTGTCCCCCCGCTGGAAGCCGAGCTCGGAAATGCCGATGGCAAACAAAGCCGCCAGGCACATTAAAATCACCCCGGCCGCCAACCCCATGGAGGTATTGGAGACAATGAAGCTGAACAGCAACATGCCGATTGCCGCCCCTGAGACGACGGTGAAGAGCCACCCGGATTCTTTACCGGGAAGTTTGATCCAGGCAAAAGGCACCAGGAGTATGAGCAATAATGGAACCGCCAGGGTGGCCTTATTGTATTTCCACCCCATGGCATCCTGCAGTTCATCCATTGTAAAATCAGTGAGGCCGTATTCAAGTGCTGTCCACGGAAGGAAACAGTAGGCGATGGTGGCGATGAGTATCCAGGAGAAAACGACCCGTGGGCCGATCTCCCCTGGAGCATTGTTTTTTTTTGTGTTCATCGTAAGGAAAAACTCACTCGGTATAGACTATCGTTTAACCGGTTTGATCTCTTTTGCCCAGCGGTCGATCAAATGCGCGCGCATCTCTTCGGAACCGTACATTACGAAGTCATAATCGATGAGTTTGACCTGGTCAAGCCGTATGGCCTCTTTGGGAACATGGGCGTTTACATTGGTGGGAACCTGGAACATCTTCACACGCTGGGGCACTTCCTGACCCTCCGCGCTCAGCATGAAGTCGACGAATTTTTTGGCGTTTTCCATGTTTCTGGCGCCCTTTATAATACTCAGACCACCAATTTCATAACCGGTACCTTCGGAGGGTACAATAAGCTCCAGGGGGAAGCCATTGGCTTTCTGAAGCGCGTGATCGTGCAGAAAACCAATGCCGATCATGGTCTCGCCACGGGCGGCGGCCTTGCCGGGGGCCGAGCCTGATTTGGTGTATTGATTAACGTTCTGGTGCAGTTTTGCCAGATATATGTAGGCCTCTTCCTCACCCTTAAGCTGAACCATGGTGGCAAGGACCGTGTAGGCCGTGCCGGAGCTCTGCGGGCTGGCTACCTGGACCATTCCCTTGTACATAGGCTTGGTCAGATCTTCCCAGGAACGGGGCATGGGGAGATTTTTTTCCTTGAGAACGTCGGTGTTCACCGAGTAACCGAGCACGCCGGCGTACACACCGGTGCTGTGATGCATCTTGCTGGTGGCCGGGTTCCTGAATTCCTCACCAATCTCCTTCAGCATGGGAGACGCGTAGGGCTCCAGCAATCCGTTCACGCCGGCTTGAGAATGTGGATCAAGCGTCCCGGCATACCAGACGTCGCCTTTGGGGTTGTCTTTTTCAGCCAGGATCTTCGCATAGGTGGAGCCGGAGCCGGCACGCGTCATTTGCACCTTGACATCATATTTCTTGGCAAATTCGTCGGCCACAGCCTGGCAGGCAAAAGGCTCGTTGGAACAATAGACTACCAATCGTCCTTTTGCGAACGCGCTGCCCGCGGTGGTGAGGATGAAAATTGCAAAGATACACATAATTAACCGTTTCATGATTCTCTCCTTTCCAAAGTTAGTGTTCGCAATTGTTTCGGCCCGCGCAAACCATAATATTTCGATGCGCTGCCCACGATGACTCGACTTTATGGTAATTCATCATTACATAAATACGGAAATGGATAGATAGAAATTTACTTTTTTTTTTCAGATTTGAGCATGGCAGAAGCGACATATTGTGTCAATAACCATGTCCAACAATACGGGTTGGTTCGTCCAAGAATGAGCCTCTACCCTAACGATACAAAAGCCGGAAGGTGAAGTCGTAGTTTTTTACTTCGAACCCTCAGCATAAATACGATGGTTACAGGGATATAGCCGGTTTCTTTTATTTATTAATCCGGCGACTAAATAACCAACCCCGTCATGCCGGACTTGATCCGGCATCCAGTGTTCTTCTGGATAGCGCTAAAGCTTCACTTCGTGCCCCGCCCCCTTCCTGCGAAGGGGCAGGCACACGGGAAAAACAACCTGCGGGTATTTATCTGCCGGAGTAACAGGAAAATTCCGGATTAAAAAATTGCTTGACAAAAATGAATGATCGTTTATTTTAGACTCATGAGAATGAAAGATGATGAAAAAAAAGAAGCTCTATTTGAGGCCACCGTTAAACTGGTCAATGAAATCGGCTTTGTCTCCAGTTCCGTATCCAGGATTGCCAAAGAGGCCAAGGTTTCTCCGGCCACGATATATGTGTATTTCGAAAACAAAGAGGATCTTATCGTTTCAACCTATATCGACATAAAGCTTAAAATGAGCAAGGCAATACTTGAAAATTTTGACCCCACGCTACCGATTAGAGACATACTGAGAAATGTTTGGTTTATTATGTTCGATTATATTTCTAACAACTTGAAATATCATCAATTTGTCGAACAATTTTCCAGCTCACCCTACGGTACTTTAGTCGAAAAAAAGGTAGTGGAACAGTATTTTGATCCGTTGATCAATGTGCTTCAGAGAGGGGTTGAGCAGAAGATCATCAAGAAGGTGAACTTCGATATTCTCTCGGCCTTTATGTGGTATCCGATTACGATTCTGGCTAATCCACGTTTGTGCGAAAACTTTGAATTAAACGAGGAAAATATTGAAACAGCTTTTACATTGGCTTGGGATGCCATAAAATTATAAAAATATTTTCGTCCATTTATAAATGATCGTTCATTTATAAATACTATAAATCGGAAGCAATCCAAACTTTCATGAAACTCATAATCAAAATCATCCTAACAGGAGTGGCCATGATGCCGTTTTTTCAATCCGCAGCATTAGCGGTGAGCACTATTGATCCTACTCTGTCGAGTAAAATAGAGCGTTCGCCCCAATATAAAGATGGTAAATTTGTCGGAAATCTAAATGCACTGAATATGTCATTGGCAGATTATGCTTCGACCACTTGGGATTTTCTTTTCACCAGAAATGCCAGAACTCCTGATACTGAACTGCCGTTCAAACCAGTGGATCTGACACATTTCAATAGACCGGACAACGGCCAATTAAATGTCACATGGCTGGGTCATTCGTCCCTGATGATCAACATCGACGGATACAAAATACTCATTGACCCTGTGTTTGAAAAACGTATTTCAATATTTGGTCCAACACGCTTTAACGGCGAAGTGCCCTTGGATATCCACCAACTCCCATGGATTGATGCCGTTATTGTTTCTCACGACCATTACGACCATCTGAACAAGTATTCCGTGCAGTATTTAAATGAAAAAACAAAGAAATTTATCGTTCCACTCGGTGTCGGGGCACGGATTGCTGACTGGGGCGTGCCGCAAGATAAAATTGTAGAAATGGACTGGTGGGAAAAATACCCGTTTGACCATGAACTGAAGGTCATTTCCACTCCGGCACAACATTTTTCCGGACGCAGCTTAATCGATAAAAATAAAACACTCTGGTCTTCATGGGTCATTATGACGCCACTTCATAAGCTCTTCTTTAGCGGGGATTCGGGTTATTTCGATGGGTTTAAGAAGATTGGCGATAAATATGGCCCGTTTGACATGACATTCATAGAATGTGGGGCATACAATAAGTCCTGGGAACAGGTGCATATGTTTCCCGAGCAAACCGTCCAGGCCCATCTGGACCTGAAAGGGATCATCCTGCATCCGATTCATTGGGCTACGTTTAACCTTGCCTTGCATTCCTGGTACGATCCCATGATGCGTCTGACAGCCGCTGCTGAATCAAAAAATATCAAATATGCGACACCCATTGTTGGCGAAACAACCCTATATGGAAAAACCATACCCGCTACGAAATGGTGGAAACAAGCTGTGGAGTTGCACAGCAGCAGCACGGAAAGGATAAAATAATGGGTAGGGATACCTCTATCCAGTTACGCCGAGAAAAGAACCAAATCTCACGTACTGGATATCATTTATGGATCTCAAACCAAATCATAATCATGCGTTTCCAGCATGATTTGCAGCGCCTCCATTGAAGTGTATCGTGGTTGCCATCCCAGTTTATTTTTCGCTCTTGCCGTATCCAGGGTCCATGAATAGGATGTATAATCGATTATACCGGCAGGCGCTTCAACGAGTTTCACACGCAAGTGCCATAACAACCAGATGATTGCGCTATAGAGTCGCTTAGAAATCTTTTGAGTCCGTTTACCAATCTTGGCACCCACATCTGAAAATTTCACAACACCGTCCCCTGCCACATTAAAAGCGCCGGGAACTTTTCTTTCGATTAACAATAAAAAGAAATCTGCCACATCCTCTTCATGTACGAATTGTAGATCAGGATCACAGCCATCAGCCAAAAACAGAACAGGCAGATTTTTTAAAAACCGTGATAGAAAGTTGTCCGTATTGGGGCCATACACGATACAGGGCCGAACCATATTAAGGATAACGTCAGAGTGCTGTTTCAAATATTTTGTACAATGTTGTTCAATGAGACCTTTATGATGCGCGTAACTGAATTTCGGTGGAAATATCCGGATAGGATCATCTTCTTTAAGAAATTGCGGGTTGTCCGGCCATGCACCATAAGCGGTACCACTAGAGGCCACGATGATGTGTTTGACACCTATCTCTTCGCAAATTCTCAAGATATTCAGGGTTCCGTTCACGTTGACATCATACATCTCCCTATCGTTGTGGATGGGATCGACAATAAAAGCCAAATGCACCACAGTCTCTATTCCTCGATCCTTCCAAAAATTAATAAGTGAGCGATCTCGTATATCCTGTTTTAGGAATATGAGTTTTTCAGATCGAACTGTGGGTTCGACAATGTCTGTTCCCAATATCCGCTCACACCATTCTGCATTTTCGAGAAAAGATATGAGCTGCTGGGCAATATAACCGCCCGCCCCTGTCATCGCGATAGTACGCTTATTAAATCTCTCCATTAAACCTCTTCTGTTCCTCAACAGGATACACAACACTGTGAACAGCCTCGCGGTCTTTACCCAGATAGCCTTCCATGGGGCGTACCCCTTTTTCGATAATGCTCCCGGATGGCAAAATCGCAGCCCGTTCTGGATAATATACACTCATAAATGGCCGGGAAGAAATCCCCAGGTTTCGAATAGATTCCGCCATCGAATGGTTTCCCAACCTCAGGTGTGAACCGCCTGTCATAAGAGAAACCCGTTTGGAAGCTTTCTGGGGGATAACCGTTTTGATGAGGTCCCCGTCTTTTACGGAAAAAGTTATAAGCGGCTTTTTATCCCGCAGATAAAGGCCTTTCCTTTTCACCCGAATATCGAGTATATGCTTGTCTCCTTCCAGCATTCGACAGTCCAGGTATTCCGGACTCATGGAAAAATGCATATCTGCAATGAATTTCGTGTACCCCCATTCTCCACGTCCGGCATCCCTTGCTTCCACCCTGGTTACCGGCAGGTGCATAATAACAACACCGAATCCGGGATACCCACCCTCCATCAGTGCGGGTAAAAATCCATTGAAAGGGGTAATTTTCTTTTCAAATACAGCAGGCAGCGCCACGGCGACTTCACCATAAGTCCCAATAGAGGTATCAATGTAGTTAAATGCACCAATCCCCATGACAGCCCTGTTGCCGGGTAGAACAACCGGATAGAGCTTATCCGAGGGCATCACCGCTTTTACCTTTTCATAATTCGCCGTAAAATAGAGTGCAAAAGCATCATCCCGGTGGTACAGAATGGGCAGATCAAAGGTCGCTTTTCCGTGGGTCACGGTATTCACAGATTTTGAATTACCAAAAAAAGTTTTCATGGCCTATTTCCCCTTTCCCGTAACTAAGTCAAATAATCTTAATTTTTTTAGTGGTGTCAGTCCAAAACAAGCCTGAATGTGCTTGGCATCTCGAAACCTTTTTTCTTGCCCAAAATCCTGCATGTACCCGACGCCTCCAAGGACCTGCACACCATCCGTAGTCACCTGCACCGCCGTCTCCTGAATATGGATGGTGGCCGCCAGAGCATGTTGCTCCCAGCCCTTTTCTTTTCGATCCATTTTCCGGCAGGTTTCTGAAACAACCATATCCGCTATTTTTATGTGAACCGCCATGTCAGCCAGCATTCGCTGCATTTCGGACCATTCCACAATTTTCCTGCCCCCCTGGTCACGCTCTCTTGCATATGACAGCGCTTCATTAAAAGTGCCTTTCATAATGCCGGAGGATATAGCAGCTGCGGCCGCATACAATTTTGTGGCCACCTTTCTAAACAGATTGTCACCATCACCCTGCTTGCCTACTGGAACAGCCTCGGCCAGATGAAACACTGTATCGACCGCCGGGCAGCAACGCATCCCGAGACTCAGCACAGGATCTCCGATGGTAACTGATGCTTGGCCCAAGTCTATCAGATAATAAGAATAGGTTTCCTGCCCTTCTTCTGCGGCCGGGACAACCGCAGCGTCCGCAATCCCTCCCAAGACCAGGTATGCAAGCTTTCCGGAGAGAAATGACCGTCCGTCTTTTTCAACTACCTTGGCAATATGCCTGATTTCCGATGGATTGTTAAACAGTGGACAAGCAAGCAAAAAACTGTTCACCTTTTTCGCTTTGCCAACAATGCTCTCAAGCATATCGGTACTTCCGGCGTTTAATAGAATTTCCTGGGCAAAACAATTGGTCAGAATAACCGCCCCCAAACTCGCATCCTGGCGGCACAGTTCATCCAGGGCAGTACAGAGAGCGCCCGTACCCATCCCGATTCCACCGATGGAATCCGGCAGTGTTATGTGAAAAAAATCGAGTTCAAATGCCTTTTGCAAAACAGTTGAAAAAAAAGGACCAAAAGGAAACCTATCAAATTCTTCTCGATTGGCTGTAAGCTCACTTCTTGAAAACTCGGCGGCTGCCTTTGCAAGCATGCGGATTCCGGTTTCTTCAATGTTGGTCATTATTACCCTCCACCTACCGGTTGACCGTCGTTCCAGATGAAAAAAACAATATGTCAATCGGTGAACATATTGACCTGTGGGAAATTTCTGGCCGTAAGGCATTTGAACAAGTTTAGCCGGTTCAGCTGATTTGTGCCTTCATAGATCTGCATGAGCTTGGCATCTCTAAGGTGCTTTTCTGCAATTTGGTCCTGGCGAAGCCCTGCCTGCCCCATCAAATCGAGTGCTAACTGCCCATTTTTTACACCAGCATCGGTACCGGTGAACTTCGCAAGAGAACCCAGTCCCGAGGTTCGCTCTATTTCTTCTTTTGTCTGCCGGTCACAATGAATTTTTCTCATGAGCCAGGTTCCCAGGCGGCTGCCAATGAGAGGGGTAACCACTTTTTTCAATACCACGCTGGGCGTATACCGGGTTAGATAGTAAGTGGGCTTGACCTGGAGCAATTTGAACATACCGTCCATTCCGTTGGCATAGTTGCTCTCGACGTAGGCATATCTTGATACCAGAACATTCCGATGCATCTGGGATAACAGGCACTGAGCCCATTCATGGTTGATAAGCAGTTTTCCCGCCACCTCTGTTTCCGCAGCAAAATTTAATGCCGACTCGAATGCTCCCCGTGCGACACCGGTTCCAAAAGCACCGACACCGGCCCTAGATGCAGAAAACACATAGTCGATG
>QMMS01000071.1 GCA_003647375.1 Deltaproteobacteria bacterium | reverse complement strand
TTAGGCTATTAGGCTGTTAGACGATTAGGCGGCTAATAGCCTAACAGTCTAACAGCCTACAGTCTGTCTCTTATAGTAGTTCATGCAATTTCTGGATTTTATCACCGACCTGATCCGTTGTAAAACAGTATTTCATCTCTAAAAAACGGTTTCGAAACGATATAACGGCTTCCTTGACGATCCGGTTATCCACCAGAACATCCTTGAAGAATTGCGCCAGTTCTTCGAAATCCGTAGCCTCCATGCCAAAACGTGTCATTTCCTGTACACCCATGCGAAGAGATCCGGAAGCCGTAAAACCTTCTTCCACCGGGGCTGCCTGGTAGTTGACGATGAGGTTGTTCTCTTCCAGTTTCCTGGCGATCGCAGGCCCCTTTGCATAGCCGACGTTGAGTATAACCTGGTGGGTTTCTGTAAAAGAGATTTCCGGATCGCCGGCCACGCTCAGTCCGCAGTCGTTCAATGCTTTGGCGAAGACGCGTGCATTGTCGAGCACTTTTTTAGGGTATTCATCTTTGAAATGGTTCATCTCGTATGTCGCCATCAGGAGTCCTAAAATCGTTCCCAGGTGATGATTGCTGACACTTCCGGGGAATGCCCGGCGTTTTACGGCTTCCCACAGTTCGAACCGGGGGTCTTCATCCGTGATATCCGTGCCGATGATACCCCGTTGTGTCCCGAAAAAGGTTTTATGGGTAGATCCTGTTATGAAATCCGCTCCTTCTTTAAATGGCTCCTGAAAGTGGGGGCCTACCAGGCCCAGAACGTGAGCCATATCGTACATGATAACCGAATCAATTCCCAGACCATTGATTATTCGACGAACTTCTGTGACGGGCTCCTTGTGGAGGACCATACTTTTGCCAAAGATAATCAGTTCCGGTTCATGTTTTTGGATGAGAGTCTCGCAGGCACTCAGGTCAATTTTATAGGGGTTCTCGGGCAGGACCGGAAAGTTTACCACAGCCGGTTTTTCAGACAAGGGGTCCCGGGCCACAAAGTCTCTCAACGCTCCCATGGGCTGTGCACTCAGATGGCCGCCTTTGATGATATGGTTGTTCATCACTTTCCTGAGTCGTCGTTGCTCACTTTTCCGGTCGGCTCGATTGATATAGTCCACCAGTGCGCTGAACAGGGCCATATTGGCCATCTGGCCCGAGACCAGTCGGGTTTCGACCTGCTGACACCCAAAAAACTTTTTTAACTCTGTTTCGAGTTTTGCCTCGACTTCGGCAATGAAATCGGTTCCCTGGTAATAAAAAACCTCGGCTACACTGAATGCACTTACCTGCTTGTGTTCAGCATACCGTCCGCAGGGGTCCATGATGGAGAGCAAGCGTATGAGTTCGGACTGGGTCTGTTCTGACGGGATGAGGTTGATGCACTCCTTTTGCCGCCATTCTGTATTTCGAATCGATTTTATGAGAAGAGATTGAACGTTTTTGGATATTTCCTCTTTTCCTGACGGTCCCTTTTCCTGCCCAATCCTGTCCCAGGGGATAGACCTGGCAAAGGGCGGTGCTTCGCTTCGCATATGAAAGGGAACGATAACCGCCGGCACCTGTTTTGACCGGATTTCGATCTCGATGTCGTCGCCTTCCACCAGCGTGCTGTCTACCAGTGCCAGGCAGATTCCTCTGAGACCATGATTCTCGGTCAATTTCGAGAAGATGCCTTCTCCCTCGATCTCCCATCTCGGAATCATGGTGCCGCTGGTGACATATCCGACATGACGATTACCCTGAAAAACCTTGTATCCGGCACGGGCTACGCTCTTTTTTTTCAATGCCACCGGCATGATGCAGCGAGGGAGGTCATGAATGAGGGAATAGTCCCGGTCAGCAATTTTTTTAAATGCTTCAAATTGCTTTTCAAGGGCATTTCGACCGATGAAGTCTTTTTTTAAAGGAGATAGACTCACAGCAAACCTTGACAGAGGCGACGCGTAGATCGGGATTTCCTTATTGTCCGGATCCATTCCCAGTTCGTGTCCGTACAGCGGAAGACCTGCTTCAAGTCTGAGAGTGTCCCGCGCACCCAGTCCAACAGGGTGGGCGCCCTGATCCATCAGCAGATCCCAGATACCGGGTGTGTCAGCACTGTCGATGAACAGTTCAAAGCAGAGGGGTTCCCCGGTGTATCCCGTGCGCGCGATCAATACTTTTCTACCTTGAATGGTGGCAATGCTGAGATGGTTTCGCATGGGTTCCGGAAGAGCGCCGGTGTCCATTATCTTTTGAAGTATGTCTTTGGAAGTCGGCCCCTGCAGGCTCAGCATGGATATGTCTTTGGTTTTATCCTCCATGATGACATTTTTGAAATCAGGCAGAGATGACTGAAAGTGATCCCAGTCTTTGAGACGGTTGCCGGCATTGACCACCAGCAGGTATTCATCTGCATGAAAGCGATAGAGATAGGCATCGTCGATGGCTCCGCCGCGGTCATTTGGAATCAAGGTATACTGACTTTCTCCCTCCTCAAGTCCGCCGGCATTGTTGGAAAGGACATGCTGTAAAAACGGCAGCGCATCCTGACCACGGAGAGTGAATCGGCCCATATGCGACACATCAAAAAGACCGGCATGCCGTCTTGTTGCAAGGTGTTCCCGGACAATTCCCTGTGGATACTGTATGGGCATGACCCAGCCCCCGAATTCGACCATCTGGGCACCCAGGTCGACATGGCGATCATGCAAAATTGTTTTGAAGAGATTTTTCATGGGACGGCTCCTTTATTTTTATTGCTGCCTAAAGAATGTAGGGTCGCTTCAAGCCATAGCTTTTATTTGCGTTACACGCGAGATTTACGCTGCGCGTGTCATTTATCCTCCGGATGATATTTGCCCTTCAGGCGTCATTTATTGCTGCTGATAGCTGTCTGCTCTTAGTTGAACCTAATACCTAATACCTAAAACCTAAACCGATGTATTTCCCCTCCAACCCTGGTTTCCCCCTCAAATCCTTGTACCCTCGTCTTAAACCATCTCGATAGCACACGCCATGGACACGCCCCCACCGCCACAGAGGGTGGCCAGCCCCAGTGTTTTTCCTCGCTGTTTCATAGCGTAGATCAGGGAAACGATGATACGGGCACCGGTGGCGCCGACCGGGTGTCCAAGACCGATTCCCGAGCCATTGACATTCGTGATATCCCGGTTCAATCCCAACTCTCTTTCGCAACCGATATACTGGGCGGCAAATGCTTCGTTCACTTCAACGAGTTCGAAATCCTCAATTTTCAGACCACTGCGTGTCATCAGGTCCTGAACGGCCGGAACAGGCGACATGCCCATGACCGAGGGATGACAGGCTCCTTTTCCGACGGCCTTGATTTTTGCCAGGGGTTGGATGTTGAGCGTTGCGGCTTTTTCGGCAGACATGATCACCATTCCGGCCGAACCGTCATTGATACCACTTGAGTTTCCTGCCGTAACCTTGCCGGTTTTGGGGATAAAGACGGATGGCAGTTTCTGAAGCTTTTCCATGGTCATCCCCGGTCTGAAGTGTTCATCCTTATCAAACAGAATGGGATCTTTTTTTCGTTGGGGAATTTTCATGGGTACGGTTTCTTCCTTGAACGAACCATCCTGGGTTGACCGCTCTACATTGTTATGACTTCTCAGGGCCACTTCATCCATCTCCTCCCGGGTGATGCCATACTGCTGGGCCACAAACTCTGCTGTATGGCCCATGATATAAGGCTTCCCTTTAAAATAGCTTAAGGGGGGCTCTTCTGCATTCACCGGGCCGTTTTCAGGGTGGGGTATCACATGGGAACCACAATGCAGGCTGCGAATCAAGGCGTCCACGAAGACCTGATCCTGGAGGCGACATCCCCAGCGGGCGGCCGGAACGACATACGGGACCCCGGACATGTGTTCGACACCCCCGGCAAGAATGATATCGGCCATGCCGGCCTGAATCATAGCCATCCCGGAGATGGTTGCTTCCATGCTCGAAATGCACACACGGTTGATGGTTACGGCGGGAACAGTGTCGGGTATACCGGCCAATAACGCAGCTGTTCGGGCGACATTCAATGTGTCCACCGGTTCCAAACAGCAGCCGTAGCGCACATCATCGATAGTTGCGGGATCGATACCGGCTCGGTCTATGGCTTCCTGCATGGTAACTCTGGCAATTTCTGAGGCGATAGTGTCCCGCAGGGTTCCACCGAATGCACCGATGGCGGTCCTGCATGCCGATGCAATAACAACATCTTTCATGGCTAAGTCCTTTCATTCTAAGTTTGGTTCAACTTTGTGAAAAATAATCTGAACCAGATGCATGAAAGATATCAAGCCTCGACAAGTTATTCAACCTTTGATCTTTGAACCTTTTTGGTTTACATCTACAATGACAGCCGAAGGCGAAATGTCGTCCAAGAATCTCTGTCACAAGAAATGTAATTGACTTCATAGGAGCATACCCATGAATGAGACATACAATTTATACAACGAAAAATTAATCATTGCCAACTGCAGCGGGTTTTTCGGTGACCGATTTTCTGCGGCACAGGAGATGGTCCAGGGCGGTCCTATCCATTTTCTGACAGGTGATTACTTGGCCGAGTTGACCATGGCCATCCTTCTTCGCAAACAGTTCAAGGACCCCGATGCAGGTTATGTCACGACCTTTTTAAAACAGATGGAAATTGTCATGGGGGAATGCCTTGACAAGCGTATCAGGATTGTTGCCAATGCAGGGGGCCTCAATCCAGCCTCGCTTGCCGGAGAACTTGAGAAGGTGGCGGACACGCTGGGGCTTCATCCCAAAATTGCCTATGTCGAGGGTGACAACCTCATGCAGAGACTACAGGATCTTCAGGGCAAAGGAGAACCTTTTACCCACATGGACAAGGGGATCGCCTTGAAGGATGCCAAAGCTCAGACGATTTCAGCCAATGCTTATCTGGGTTGCTGGGGGATTGTGGAGGCACTGGATCACGGTGCAGACATTGTCGTGGGGGGGCGTATTGCCGATGCAGCACTGGTCATGGGACCCGCGGCCTGGCAATTCAAATGGGAGAAAACAGACTGGGATGCACTGGCGGGTGCGGCGGTGGCCGGCCATGTGATCGAGTGCAGCGCCCAGGCAACTGGAGGCAATTACTCTTTTATTGAGGAGGTACCCTCTTTCAGGAATGTAGGGTTTCCCATTGCAGAACTTGAAAAGGATGGATCCTCGATCATTACAAAGCATCCCAACACCGGCGGGCTTGTCTCGGTTGGAACGGTAACCGCTCAGCTGCTGTATGAAATCCGGGAACCCAGATATCTGACGCCGGACGTGGCAGCTCGTTTTGACACCATCGATATTTCCCAGGAAGATGTCGACCGGGTTCGGATTCAAGGCGTCAAGGGGGAACCACCCACCCGCACCACCAAAGTCTGCATCAACAACCTGGGGGGATATCGTAACAGCATGACCATTATTCTGACCGGCCTCGACATCGAAAAAAAGGCGCAGATCGTGACTGAAGCCCTCTTTGACAGTCTGGGTGGGAAAAAACTGTTTTCGGTGGTGGATGTACAGCTTGTTCGTTCTGAAAAGGAGAACCCGAAAACCAATGAAGAGGCTTTTGCGCATCTGCGTATATCGGTCATGGATCCGGATCCCAAAAAGGTGGCCTTATTATCTTCAAAGCTGGTGGAACTGGCTCTGGCCAACATCCCCGGATTTACAGCCACATCCCCCCCGACCAAAGGAGTTCCGGCGATTATGCACTGGCCGGCACTGGTGTCGAACAACCATATCCAACAGCATGTTTTTGTCGATGGCCAAGAGATCGTTGTGAAAGCGTTTGCTCAGAGAGAATCCTTCGATGCAATACCGCTTCAGACAAGATCGATTCCATCGGTTCCACATGGAGAAACCATTTCAACATCTTTTGGGAAACTGTTTGCTACACGTTCCGGAGACAAGGGTGGCAATGCCAACCTGGGCATCTGGGCAAAAACACCGGAAGCGTTTGCTTTTTTAAGGGATTATTTATCGGTGGAACATCTGAAAAAGCTTCTCAAGGACCTGGCGGATTTTGAAATCGAGCGATATGAACTGCCCAACCTCTTGGCCTTAAATTTCTATATCAAAGGGCTGTTGGGTGACGGCGTGGCCGCATCCCTGAGGAGTGATCCCCAGGCCAAAACGCTGGGAGAATACCTGAGAGCCAAGATTATAGATATTCCCATTGCCATTTGTCCTTCGGACGATATTAGCCCTACGGGCGACATTTAGCCTTCGGCTGTCACTTGTCCTTCGAACGACATTAGCGCTGTGCGCGTCATTATGCCTGCGGCTGTCATTGGGCAACCTGGCGGTTCCCGGCTGTTAGCTCTTAGCTCTTGGCTGTCATTCTGCCAACAGCTAAGACCCAACAGCCAAGAGCTTATGGGCTTACCTAAAACTTAAAACCTAAAACTTAAAACGGTCTATTATGACATACAAATTCAGCTCCAAAGCAACGTGTCAGGAATATTTCGGCAAATCCCATGTCATGGTGAGGAAATCGGTCAAGGCTTTTGTGGACAAAGAGATTCTTCCCTTCATAGAAGACTGGGAGGAAGCAGGGGAATTTCCACGGGAGCTCTATCAAAAGGCAGCGGCAGTAGGTATTCTCGGAACGGGATATCCCGAAGCATACGGTGGCATTCCAGGGGACATTTTTTTTCACATCGCCGTGTCCGAGGAACTTATGCGCTCAGGATCCGGCGGTCTGGTGGCGGGTCTGGGCAGTCTGAATATCGCCATCCCTCCGATCCTGTCGGCCGGAACAGAATCCCAAAAAGAACGGTTTGTCAGTCCGGTTCTGGCGGGAGAAAAGATATCGGCACTCGCCATAACCGAGCCGGGAGGGGGTTCGGATGTGGCCAATTTGCAGACAACGGCCGTCAGGGAAGGAGATTACTACCGGGTCAATGGGAGTAAGGCTTTCATTACCAGCGGATACCGTGCGGATCAGATAACCTGTGCTGTCCGCACCGGTGAATCCGGCGCCCACGGCATCAGTCTTCTGGTCATCGAATCGAATACACCGGGGTATTCTGTATCCGAAAAATTCAAGAAGACAGGCTGGTGGGCATCGGACACAGCCCAGATATTTTTTGATGACTGTTGCGTTCCCGTACAAAATCGACTGGGGGAAGAAAACGCAGGCTTTTACACCATTATGGAAAACTTCCAGGGTGAAAGACTGGCTCTGGCAATCATGGCAAACATGACGGCCCAACTGGCCCTCGAATCGGCCATTGCCTACACCGGGGAAAGGGATGCTTTCGGAAGAAAACTGAAGGGATTCCAGGTTACACGGCACAAGCTGGTGGATATGGCAACCCTTGTGGAGGCGAGCCGTGAATTTACATACCGGATTGCAGCCAAGATCGACGCTGGACACAACCAGATCAAGGAGATCAGCATGGCAAAAAATTTTTCCTGCAGTGTCAGCGACAAGGTCACCTATGATGCAGTCCAGATATTCGGCGGATATGGATACACGCGTGGGTATCTCGTGGAAAGACTGTTCCGGGACAATCGGATCCTGTCCATCGGTGGCGGCACCACCGAGATCATGAAGGAGATTATTTCTAATTATATTCTCTGAACCTATCGTATATGGTGAGTTCAAAAATAACGATCCTGTCTGGAATTGATCAAATCTGGTACCCGCCATCAATTATCCGATGGCCATTTGTATCCGTAATCTGCCATAGGGGTTGACATAAACCCTTTTATTGAGCAATATACGTTTAAATAAAGGGTTTATATCGAGAGGGCGGCATGATGAAACGAACTGCAGAATGTCACTTGAAAAGCTGGCTGAAAAACAGATACAGAAAGCCGCTTGTTATCCGGGGTGCCCGGCAGGTTGGGAAATCAACCCTGGTTCGTAAATTTGCTGAAAGCAATGACCTGATATTAAACGAAATAAATCTTGAACAGCACCTTGAATTAAATGATATTTTCAAAACGCTGGACTCTGGAATAATCCTGAAAGAACTCGAAGGCCTAGTAGGAAAAAAAATTATACGTCCTGATTCAATTTTGTTTCTGGATGAAATTCAAGCTACCCCATATGCTCTGCAGGCACTTCGCTATTTCTATGAGGAATTGCCTGAGATACCGGTAGTAGCAGCCGGTTCTTTACTTGAGTTTGTGCTTTCACACCATAGTTTCTCCATGCCGGTGGGAAGAATTAACTACCTGCATCTCGGTCCGATGACGTTTGAGGAATATCTTGCAGAAATCGATGGGGGGCTATTAAAAACCATCACGGAATTCGATTTTGCAGATAGTATTCCAATGACCACGCATAAAAAGCTGTTGGATCGACAACGTGAGTTTTTAATGATTGGAGGTATGCCGGAAGCTATCTTGGGTTACCTGAGAAGCGGTCAATTCTCCGATACCATACCAGTTCAACGGTCTATCATATCGACTTATCTTGATGACTTTTCCAAATATGCTTCTCGAAAAGCACTGCTTCGATTACAAAAAGTGTTTAATTTTATTCCAAGGGCAGTGGGAAAAAAAATCAAGTATAGTAATATTTCCAGGGAAGAAGCATCACGTGAATTAAGAACAGCCATTGAACTTCTTTCAAAAGCCCGGATAATCAGCCAGGTATTTCACAGCCATTGCTCCGGATTGCCCCTTCAGGCTGAAATAGATGCGCTTACTTATAAGGCTCTGTTTTTGGATATCGGTTTAATGAATCGTGTTTGCGGATTGGATTGGCTGGCAATATCTGCTCTGGATAACCGCCAGATAGTTAATGAGGGAGCCATGGCAGAACAGTTTATTGGTCAGCATCTTCTATATTTTCGAGGATTGAGCGAACCACCAGAATTGTGTTACTGGTTGAGACAAAAAAAATCAGCTAATGCGGAAGTTGATTATGTAATCTCGCGAGCGGATTTGATAACCCCGGTTGAAGTGAAAGCGGGCAAAAGCGGTACGCTCAAATCACTCCTCCAGTTTGTTTATAATAAAAATGCAAAACTGGGTGTTCGTTTCGACCTTAATCTACCTTCAATTCAGAATATAGAACATTCTTTGCGACAAGCAAATTCAACCACACAGGTCAAATACCGGTTAATTTCCCTTCCTCTTTACATGGTGGGGCAACTTCCTCGGATACTGGATATGTATCGAACAGGCAATATTTCATCTCAGCCAGGGTGATATCTGGATGGTTGCCGATCATCCGAATTAATGTGGCTCAATTCTCATGACCCAAAATGGCTCACCTTTAAACGACCGTTGGCAAATGTAGTTGACAAGAGCTGTTAAGGCCTTATTTTTTTGCGAAACCTTATTGATAAAAAAAACACTGAGCTTCTCCTTGAGAGAGAGGCTTTTTTCATTCCCTACTCGAAAGTGGAGATGTATGCACTGGAATAAGAATATAGATAGAAAACGATATAACAATGTGAGATGGTTGTGGATAACGATAGCTTTATGCGTTCTTTTTACCTGGGTACCCCAGGGGGTTCGGTCGGAAACAGGCTTGAAAGATGTTAAAATTTCCCAGGCACTCTATCCGGCTTTTGAGCATTTGAGAATGTTGACCGGCCCCAACAGTGCCGAGGTACTTAAAACAGAGCTCATCGATGGGCTTCTCGATTTTGTGGCCGCTCCAAAGGAAGACGGCCGTCTCTATTTTACTGATGGATTATTCGAAGCCACTTCAGCTTATCATGAACTTATTTTTGATAAAGAACTGCTTGATATCCTGAAACTTTCCTACAATCCTGAACTGCCTTCATTTTTAATGAACCCCTCATCGGTGCGACTTTCCTACTGGCACGAATACGGTGCTGGAAGCCAGGGCTCACCGAAACTGTGGGATAATATGGATAGAATGGATGGCCCCGTCATTGTCAAAGGCCGGGAGTTTGTCGAAAATACACCGGACATTCATACAGGGACATATTTTCGGTATGATCTGGATCGAACCCTGATCCTGATGAAACATAATGGAAATAACATTATGATATCCCTGAGCAAGCAGACCGGAGTATCGGATGTTGGTAAAAGAGGGGTTGTTCTGGGGGCTGACACCGACTGGACCTATCTTTATTCCGATAAAAAAGGGTTGAATAAACCCGGACTGGGATGGGTCCGTTCGTACATGTATGATTCTTTCTCTATTATCGTTTATTACGAGACCCAGGGGGAAGAGAAGCAGGTTAAATGCGGGGTATTCAAGTGGCTCGACGCGGGCTGGAATAAAATCAACATGGTAAAGAAACATCATATATATAAGGGCCTGCAGCGGTTTGGTCAGACCTATAAATCGATTGTCGAGAATCCATCCCTTCCTGATCTTGCTGTTATGACAAGGCATTTTTCCAAAATCAAGACAATGGAAATGGAAGAACTGCAACAATTGAATCGGTCCTACCTGAAATCGATCCGCGAAGAATACGCCAATGACAAATCACTGTCTTCCAAATGGGCGGCCAACCTGCTCAAGGACGAGCAGGTAGAAAAGATGGACAAACATGAATTAAGATCGGTTCTCATGCTCGAGTATTTTAAAAACGCTCTCGGGAAATCCTATCACATTGACATCGCCATGCGGTAATCCAAATGTTAGTTCTTGGCTCTTAGCCCTCGAATCTTGGCGACATAAGGAGCCTCCCCGGAAACCAGGTCAGACTGAGCAGGATAAGGTGAAGTGGGAGTATTGATATTTTCACGTTGTTTCAAGTCGGGACTCGAGAATCAGATTGTCCCGATGGACGATCTCATCATCATGCCGATACCCGAGGATCGATTCGATCCGGCTGGTTCTGGCTCCGATTATTTTCTGTAGATCCCCTGAGTTGTAATTGACCATGCCGATGGCAATTTTTTGCTTGTTTTTCCCTTGTATGATCACCGAATCTCCCATACTGAACCTGCCTTGAACTGCCGTGATGCCGGAGGGAAGGAGACTCTTGCCATTTTTCGTCAACGCTCTCTCGGCACCCTCGTCGACGAAGAGTAATCCTTTTGTTTTCTTGGTAAAGGCGATCCACTGCTTGCGGCTGTTCAATGCGCTGGTTTCAGGGATAAAAAAAGTGCCGCATGATTTTCCGGAAAATACATCTTTTAGAATATCCGGTTTCGAACCATTGGCAATAATGCTGGCGATACCTCCCAGAGAAATATTCCTGGCCGCCGTCAATTTGCTGGCCATCCCGCCGGTTCCCAGAAAACCGGGTATGGTGTTGGCAGCCTTGGCTATCCGGCGATCCATTTTTTCGACTACCGGTATCAATTGTGCATCAGGGTGACGTCTAGGGTCTTTATCGTATAGACCGTCTATATTGGTCAGGTTCACCAGCAGATGGGATTCCGTCAGATTGACCACCAGTGCACTGAGGTTGTCGTTGTCACCGAATTTGATCTCGTCGGTGCCGACGGTATCATTTTCGTTGATAATGGGAATGATTTTCCAGGACAACAATGTCATCAGGGTGTTTCTGGCATTGAGATATCGCCGTCGGTGCGTGAGATCATCCCGGGTGAGTAGAAGTTGTGCCGCCTTGGCTCCCTGTCTCGAAAAGGCCTCCTCATAAGCCATGATCAGGTTGCTTTGTCCCATGGCTGCCAAGGCCTGCATTTGTGAAAGTGATGTTGGGCGTTTGGATAGACCTGCCTTTTTCAACCCTGCTGCAATAGCCCCCGAGGAGACAAGAATGATTTCCATTCCCCTGCTACGGAGTTTGCAGACTTCGGTTGCCAGATCATCGATTAAATTCAGGTTCAATCCATTTTTGCGGGTGAGCACACCACTGCCGATTTTAATGACGGCCCGTTTCACTTTTTTCAGGTAGGTTTTTCGGTCGAGTTTCATTTGATCTCCTGTTGGATGGGCTTGTGCATAAATGGCTTTGACCCCTGACCCGTGTAATCCGAGACAATATGACCGTTTCCTATGAGCCGCCATTGATAAATCATGAGCCCTTCCATACCCACGGGGCCCCGGGCATGGATTTTGTTTGTGCTGATGCCCACCTCTGCGCCGAGGCCATACCGGAAACCGTCGCTGAAGCGACTGCTGCAATTTACCATCACATCCGCGGTATCCACCAGGCGCATGAAGTTATCCGCCCGCTGTTTGTCCTGGCTGACGATAACGTCTGTGTGTCCGGAACCATAGCGGTTGATATGATTGACGGCGGTATCTATACTGTTCACTATTTTTATGGAAATGATCAAGTCAAGATATTCTGTTTTCCAGTCTTCATTTGTGGCCGGAATGACCTCAATGATCTCGGCTGTCTTTTCACATCCGCGGATCTCGGTATTTTTCTTTTCAAGAGCTGCTTTAATCCGTGGCAAAAATGTTTTTGCCACTTCTTGATGCACCAGAAGGGTTTCGGCGGCATTACACACGGAAACATACTGGCATTTGCTGTCTACGGTAATGGCTTCGGCCATGGCAAGATCGGCTTCCCGGTCGATGTAGACGTGACAGATACCATCCGCGTGTCCCAATACCGGTATGCGGGTATGATCCATGATGTACTTCACAAACGCGTTGCTCCCCCGGGGAATAATCAGGTCGATAAAAGGATCCATACCGAGCATCTCCTGCACGTCTGTGCGCGTTTGCATGAGCCCCAACCATCCATCGGGGATTTTCGCCTGTTCCGTGGCATTTGAAATCAGATCCGCCAATATTTTGTTGGTATTGACAGCTTCGGCACCGCCTTTTAACAGGACCGCGTTGCCGCTTTTCAGGCAAAGTGAAGAGATCTGTACCAGGGCATCCGGCCGGGACTCGAATATGACGCCGATCACGCCGATGGGACAACTGACCTTGTATAGATCGAGACCATCATCCAGTTCAATGGCTCGTAATGTTTGTCCCACGGGATCGGCCAGGCATCTGAGACTTTCTACGCCTTCACAGGCCTCCTGAATTTTCGATTCGTCGAATTTCAAGCGCTTCAATAAAGGCGGCGCCAGGTTGTCCGCTTTCGCTTTTGCCAGATCGAGACGGTTGGCATTAATAATTTCATCTTTTCGAGCGAGCAATGTTCGGGCAATGTTGCCCAGCGCCTCGTCCTTTTGGGTAGCGCCGGCGGCAGCCAGATGAATGCTTGCGGTCTTAGCCTGTTTTGCTTTGTCTTCGATATTCATTATTTTCTCTTTTCAGGTAAATAATCAGTCTAATCCTTATATAGAAAAATTAGAAAATTGCAATAACCACCTTAGGGTTTGTGAGCCCTTAGCATGGGAACTGCTTTGGAATGACAGGAAAAAATGAATCACGAAAACACGAAATCCAGAAAAGGTGACCATCCGTGTTGTTTGACACCACGGATATATTCGTGCGTAGTGATCGATTTGAATGTGCCGACAATATCCCCTAATCTCGCTGTAGGGGCAGGCCTTGTGTCTGCCCGTTTTGGCGAATCGCCCACGGTTTTTCGGGTACCCACAAGGGGCACCCCTACAATGGCAATTATAGCGTGGATATGATTTGGCATGATGACATATTCGATCAATTCGATATTAGAAAATCGTTGGGGCAATTCATTCCAAACGGTCGTTACCATCCGCTCTGCGTCATTCAACACCATCTCCTGGCTTACGATGTCACCGAACAAACATTTTCGGTTTTTCGTACAAATGCTGACGTAATAGGCCCCGGATCGGGAATAATCGTATCCTGGCAAACGAATTGATCGGCGTTTTGATTTGGTATCCATTATTAGAATTTCATCGCATGAATTGTTGAAGGAAACCAATGAATATAAAACCTGAGATGGAGAACACCAAGATATCAAATATTGGATAGCACAACAACCGAAGACTATCTTGTCCGAAATACTCTTAAAAATCCAGTCTAAAATCGAATATTAAAGCAAGTATTAAAGTTGTGATACCGTCAAATCTCATGGGCCATGGCGATCTTTGCGAATCGTTGCAGCAGTGACCTGCTGTGGGGTGTTTCGACGACCGCGTCAACAGCTGTTTGCGGAGCTTGTCCATGGGTTTCCATGAGACCGGCAAATTCATGGATATAGGTCTTCATAATGTCCGCATCGAATTCGGGGTGGAACTGGAGGCCCCAAGCATGTGGACCTATGGAAAACGCATGATTGGGTTCGTTTTTACTGGAAGCCAGGAGGACGGCATCCGGCGGCAGTTGAATAACTGACTGGGAATGACTGGCATGGGCTTTAAAAGCGGTTGGGGTGTATTTGAACAGCGGATCTTTGGCGGCATCGCCATTCAGCCTAACATTCACCGTTCCAAGCTCGATGCCGATGGGAGATGAACCGACCACCCCGCCCAGGGCATTTGCCAGAAGCTGGTGTCCATAACAGATGCCGAGCAATGGTACGCCGGCTTCGATGACTCGTGGTACCCATGCGGCGGTATGCTCACTCCAAGCTTCCCTATCCGTGACCATGGCATGCGACCCGGTGATTATGATCCCTGAGAAGTGTTCGGGTCGGGGGAGGGGTTCTCCTGTATAGGGTGATACAATCGCGATGGTTAGATCTTGACCTTTGAGTGGTAATACGATCCAGTCTTCAAAGTCTCCCCGGCGTTTAGCCAGATGGGGCATGGTATGGCCCATTTTTATAATCAGTAGCGGTTTCATAATGTTATGAACTGCACGAAACAACCTCCGTCATCGATGGTGGGCTGCAGGAATAGAAAGATCAGCCCACCAAAAAACAGGTGGGTAAACCTTTCGTAATAGGAGCGACAACGTCGCGTTTGATAAAATCGTTATACGATTTTATACATCATCGAAAAGCTTGAGCTGTTTGTCGTCTTTGGGTTTCTCTTTCTTTTTTTTAGCCTGTTGGCCGCTCTTTTCCGACTTGATGAATTTTGTGTTGATATCCAGCATGTTTTTGGGAAGGATAAACCCCTCCGGTGTCTCAACAAAGGTCAACATATCGATGATATCCTGTCGGCAGAAACCTTTTGCACCATAATACAGGTCGCAGATTTTCTGAATGAAGGATGCCTTGTTACCAACGGTAGATTTTACTGTGTCGAAATAATCGCAAATCGTATCCGGAGATAGCGACACATCACTTTCCGGATCAAAGAGAAAATTCAAACGTGCAATCACATAAACAATGGCTGCTGCCCAGATTTCCATGCGACCACGTTGGATGTCCAGTTTGCGCATCCGGGCTATTTTATTCAATAACTCGACCGCAAAACCAACATACAACGGGTTGAGTTCTTCACGGCCAAAATTTTCAAGCATTGCTTTAATTGTTTCAACCCGCTCTACTTTCTTATCGTTATGATGAACCGGTTTTGGAGCGGACAAAGCAGTTTTATCAAGACCCAACTTTTGGCGAACATCTTTTATGGCCTTATGTTCGATTTCTTGCATGGGCCCATTATAGCCGCTGTGCCGCTCGGCATCTAACAGAAGCGCTTCAACGCTTTCTTTTCCATCAGGTGTTTTAACCGCCTGGCGCGGGGTTTTGCCGCCCAAGGCAGGAATACGATCGTCTATCCAGTTTTGCCAGTGACCTTGAAGCATGTGACGCATTTGCTCTTGAACCTCGGGTAGCTGCATCAGGTCATCCTGATTGGGTTGTGTGCCGGCATCCGGCAATCCCTCTTGTTGGCCTTCTTCAATCATGGATTCCAGGGAGCGAATTTCCGTGGTTTTGTATTTGACCCGGGGGCCAAGTCGTTTTTCAATCTCATTTTTAATGGTTTCCGCGCGTTTGTCTGAGTTGACTTCCACTTTCATTTTCCGACCGTAAATTTCAATTCGGCCCAGAACGGTACTCTCCAGTGCCGGATTGCTTTTGAACCCTTTTCGGGTCCACGGAATTTCAATTTTTTCAATACCACCGTCATCTGTGAGTGTTGCTTGTGAACGCAATGATTCTTTTGTTTCAATAGCGGATAAGGATCTTAAGGCCTGAAACGCAACCTCGGGTGATTCGATATCATAGTACAGGGTATGAAAACGCATAGGGTCGCCGTCGATGTTCTGCATCTCCGGCGGTCGCATCATCTTTTCAAAGATTTCAAAATAGACTTTTCGGATTTCAAAATCAAAATCCGCCAACGTTTCTATTGTTATGGGATTGGGGTTTTCTTCCTCCATGAGCCATTTTCTGAAATGGATCAGATAAGGTTTCCAGGAGGGTCGTATGATGATGGAACCGGATCCGAAAAGCATACTGACGGCGTCGATGGTGGCCGTCCGGCCGAACAAGAAATCTCCTTTTTGTACATTTTCAGAACCCATTTTTTCTTTTACATCAATGATGTCCCCAAGAAAAAAGTCCTTTACCCGGTAACCAATTCCCGGCCGGCAGTCTATTATCTCATAAAATGTAAAGGG
>QMMS01000070.1 GCA_003647375.1 Deltaproteobacteria bacterium | reverse complement strand
TGAGATCAAGGCGGACGACAGATTTAACCCGGAGTAATAGCGTGCTATTTTGAGGAGTTAAATCATGGCGTCCAACGCAGATATCGCGGAAAAAGACCATTTGTGGATGGGCACTAGTTATTTTCCTGCCATCATGGCCGCAATATCTTCCTCGACGGTACCTGTGGGTTTAATATCAAATTTTTCCACCAATACCTTGACTATGTTGGGGGAGAGAAATGCCGGCAGTGTCGGCCCCAGCCGAATACCTTTAACCCCCAGAAACAGCAGTGCCAGAAGCACGGCTACGGCCTTTTGTTCGTACCAGGCGATGTCGTAGGAGATTGGCAGGTCGTTTATATCTTCCAGACCGAACACCTCTTTGAGTTTCAGGGCAATCACTGCCAGGGAGTATGAATCATTGCACTGGCCGGCATCCAACACCCGGGGGATGCCGCCGATGTCGCCAAGGGCCAGTTTATTGTAACGGTATTTAGCGCACCCGGCAGTAAGAATGACTGTGTCCTTAGGCAGGTTTTCAGCTACATCGGTGAAATAGCTGCGGGACTTCTGGCGCCCATCGCAGCCTGCCATGACCACGAAACGCTTGATAGCGCCGGACTTCACGGCATCCACCACCTTGTCCGCCAGGGCCAGGACCTGGTTGTGAGCGAATCCGCCAACGATGGTACCGGTCTCGATTTCGATGGGTGGCGGGCAGGATTTGGCTTTTTCGATGAGGGTAGAGAAATCCTTGGCACCGTCGGCAGACCGGTCGGCGATGTGGACGGCTCCTTCATAACCCACTACACCGGTGGTAAAGAGCCGGTCAAGGTACGTGTTGTTCTTTTTCAGGGGCACCAGGCAGTTGGTGGTCAGCAGGATCGGCCCGTTAAAAGACTCGAACTCCTTGTTCTGATGCCACCAGGAGCCGCCATAGTTGCCCACAAAATTGTCATATTTTTTAAAGGCAGGGTAATAGTTGGCCGGCAGCATCTCGCCGTGGGTGTACACATCCACACCTGTGCCTTCAGTCTGTTTAAGCAGTTCTTCCATGTCTTTTAGATCGTGCCCGGTGATCAGGATCCCAGGTTTTTTACCCACGCCGATATTTACTTCGGTAATTTCCGGGTTGCCGTAGGCCGTGGTGTTGGCCTCGTCAAGAAGGGCCATGGTCGATACCGCAGTTTCCCCGGCTTTCATGACCAGAGCAACCATCTCGTCAACTGTCAGGTCCTTGGTGGTGGAGGCCAGGGCTTCCATGATAAAGTCGTTGATATCGTCTTTTTGAAATCCCAGGATGGATGCGTGGTCCGCATAAGCGGCGACCCCTTTCAATCCGATTATCAACAGCTCACGCAAAGAACGCACATCCTCGTTGTCGGTGGCGAGGACACCCACAGATTTTGCCTTTTCGGCATAATCGGACGTATCGGTGGCCACCCAAGTGGCCGCTTCGGGCAGTGTTTCGTCAAAATCATGGCCCTTTTTTCCCTTATAGGCGGCCAGAAATGTGGCTTTGGCCTGGTCCCGCCGTTTAAAACCTTCCTGGATCATGGCTGTAAAGCGTGAATCATCCCAGTTAGCGTTGGTGATGGTGGCAAACAGGCTCTGGGCGACAAAATCATCATTGGTGCGGTCTGCAGTACCCAGTTCCTTGAGTTTTTCACCGTAAACCGAGATTCCTTTGAGTGTGAAAATCAACAGGTCTTGAAGGTTGGCGGTTTCTTCCGGTTTGCCGCATACCCCTCTGACGGTGCAGCCGGTGTTCTTGGCGGTTTCCTGACATTGAAAACAAAACATGATGTATCTCCTTATTGTATTGTGTGATTACGGTTTTTGCATTTCCGACGCCTTGGATGCGTCAATGATGCGTTGAAAATCCTGAATTAATTTGTTTGGATCGTATCCATACTCTTTGGCCATATCCTCCACAGTGTGGAAGGCTTCCGTCGGACAACCCACGCACAGCAGACCGAGATCAATAAACGTCTGAAGAAGCATTGGGTACTGGTCTAATAGTTTCTTGATGGAAATGTCTGCCAATATGCGTGTACTCATAATGTTGAGGATAGTTCTTGTTCTAGAGCCTGTCTTTGTGCTGGCGCAAACAGGAAGGATTATTTTCAATAAAAAAATTGATCCGGTAAATGGGGGCGCGGGGTTTTTTGCTAACAGGGTATCGATCAACCGGTTTCAGCGAATTGAACCAGGGCGTGAGGATTGGTGATGACGATCTGTTCGCGCCTGGATTTAATCCAACCTTTTTTTTCCCAAGCACTGAGCGTGCGACTGACTGTGTACAAGGTGGTCCCTGAATAATCAGCGATATTTTGGCGGCTCAAGGCGATATCAATACGTATCCCATTCCTGGTTTTCGAACCGGCCCGCTGCATCAGCCGAAGAAGGGAACGGGCGATGCGTTGATCCACACGTTCGGTACAAACCTCCAGGTAGCGGTGCTGTATATCGTCAAGACGCTCCAGGATAATGCCTATAAGGTTGATTGCAATATCCGGATATTGCCGCATCATCTGACTCATGATTGATTTATCCCAACTGGTCACATCCGATTCTTCTATGGATTCGGCCGTAACCGGATAGTTTTTATCCTTCAAAACGGCGATTGTGGCAGTCGTCTCTCCGACACCGATATAGCGAAGGATGACTTCCTTGCCCTGTTCATTGAGTTTGGTCAGTTTTAAACGCCCGCGATTCACTAGGAAACAATTTGTTGCCGGGTCACCCTGATGGAACAGAATGCTATTGGGTTGGAGATTTTTCCGTCGTCCCTTTTTTATTAGGTCTGTAGACTGTTTGCTGTTAAGGCCTTTGAAAATCTCGGATATAAGCAAGCTACTTGATATGTGTGGGTTCGTATCCATTCGTAATTATTGTAACTTTTGATTGTTGGAGAAGCAAGTATAAAGTACGCATATTCAGAAAGAGTCATAAATTTTTACTGGCAGCTTTATATCATTTCGCTTCTTCGAGCAAAGAAATTTTAATCACCGCCTTATCATAGGCGCCGATGATATCCCTGCGCGATAGGACGCCCATTAGATGAGATGGATCTTTCGACGACACCACGGGCATGATTGAAAAATCTTTCTGTGTAATCAGTTCCAATGCATCGTAGAGATTGTTTTCCATCGTGACCGTTACCAGATTCGTGGTAGCCAAGTCCCGGGCAATGAGCAACTCTTTCAGGTCTTCATTGAATATCGCATCCCGGTAATCGTTAAAGGAAAGAATACCCATCAATTTTCCTGTATGATCCAGCATGGGGAAACTGTTATATTTGCTTCTGGTCACACGTTCCGATATTTCACTCTGATTCATCCTCTCCGTTACCGTCTCAACATTTGGATTCATGACATCCTTTACAGATATGGATTTCAATACGTTCACTTCACGTCCTTCTTGAATATTGACCCCTCTTCGCATGAGTTTCAAAGTATAGATGGATTCCCGTGAAAAGTTACGAATTGCAAGGGAGCTGATGATACAAGTGATCATGAGCGGGAGAATAATTTTGTACTCACCCGTCATTTCGAATAGCATCAGGATAGCCGTCAAAGGTCCGTGTGTAGTTGCGCTGACGACCGCTGCCATGCCGACAATCGCGTAAGCCCCTGACGATGCTGTTATGTCGGGGAAAAAATGGTTTACCAAGATGCCGAATGCGCCCCCGGTCATGGCGCCCAGAAAGAGCGACGGTGCAAAAATGCCCCCGGATCCACCCGATCCGATGGTGATGGAGGTTGCCAGTATTTTAATCAGTATCAGCATCAGCAGGAGCCACCAGGACAATTCCTGTGCAAGGGACAGGTCGATGGCGCCATATCCCACGCCCAGAATTTGTGGAAACAAAAGCCCCATGGACCCGAGCATCACCCCCCCCACGGCAGCCTTCAAATACTCCGGAAACCGGACACGCTCAAATGCGTCCTCTGCAAAATAAAGCACTTTGATAAACAGGAGGGCGATAATTGCGCAAACCAGTCCCAGTGTCATGTACAGTGGGAATTCCCAGACGCTGACGAGTTCGTAGGCCGGGACGGCAAAGGCCGGGAAATCACCCAGAAAATGCCTGGAAATCGCGGTTGCCGTGACCGATGAAATAACAATCGGGCTAAAGGTCGCAACACCAAAATCGCCCAGGATGATTTCAAGGGCGAACATGGATCCTGCGATAGGTGCGTTGAAGGTGGCCGCGATCCCTGCAGCAGCACCACATCCCACGAGTGTCCGCATTCTATCCGCAGACGTATTGATCAGCTGTCCAACAACCGAACCGATGGCTGACCCTATCTGCACGATTGGGCCTTCACGTCCGACGGAGCCTCCGCTAGCAATACAAATTGCCGAAGCCAGCGTTTTTACGGCCACGATTCGTTTGCGAATGATGCCGCTGCGCAAAGCAATTGCTTCCATGACCTCCGGGACGCCGTGACCTTTTGCTTCCCGGGCCAGAAAATAGACCATTGGACCGACGATGAGGCCACCTGCAGCTGGGATGGCAATCCGAAGATACCAGGGGATAGAACTGACGATTCCCAGGAGTTCATCAGGGGATCCATAGGCTATCTTCTGGATAAAATTAATCAAATATCGAAAACCAACGGCACCGAATCCTGCCGCGACACCGACGATAACCGCCAGCACAGCCATAGTGCTGTGTTCTCTTGTTGTGAGAATTTTAACAGCCGGAAATTTAATTATTTTATCCAGGAGCATGGGTATTCTTCCTATGAGGATGTGATTCAACCGTACATTTCGTCTTTTGGAAGACGTTTCGTTATTATAGCTCGTTCAATGTTTCATCGATAAGATCCAGACCGGCCAGCAGGTGCTCTTTTTTACCCCCGATGCCTATACGCAGGTAATGATCCATGCCGAAACAATCCCCTGGTATGATGAATACGCTTTTTTCCAGCCTGAGTTTGTCCGATAATTCCGTTGAGTTGATCCCCATGTTGTAGCGCATGAAGGCCATGCCACCCGCGCATGGTGGGATGAAGTGGAAAAGCTCGGAATGGGTATCGACCCATTTCTGAAATGCATCCAGGTTTTCCCGCAACATTTTACGCCCACGCGATAACACCTTCTCCCGGCGTTCAGGCTGCATGATCAGGGTTGCCACGTACTGGCTGATAATGGTGGTTGAGATGGACGTGTAGTCGTGATATGCCCATCCTTTTTCCATGAGTTCTTGGGGACCCACCAACCAGCCCATGCGCAGGCCGGGCAGGGAATAGGACTTGGATAAACTCATGGTGACGATGGCCTTGTCATATAATCCATAAAAGGTGGGTGTCTCGCTACCCTCGAGTTCTGCTCCGCGGTAGATTTCATCCACATGCAGCAGGGCATCGTTTTTTTTGGCGATGTCAACGATGGCATCCATGGCATTGGCGTCGAGGATGGCGCCCGTGGGGTTGTTCGGGTTGCACAGGCAGATCATTTTCGTTCGGGGTGTAACCAATTGTTTCAATTCGTCCATGTCCGGCGCCCAGTTCAGATTTTCTTTCAGGAAGAAGGGCTTTACATCGGCACCCAGATGCCGGGCGATTCCCCAGATCTGCATATAGTTGGGCAGCATGACGACGACCTCGTCACCCGCCTGAATATTGCTCCAGGCAAATGTGAAATTCGATTCGGCCGACCCGTTTGTTACAAGGACGTTGTCGATGTTTGCCCCCTGATAGTGTTGACTGATGGCCTTTCTCAGTTCAATGGACCCGTTGGTTTGGCCGTACCCCAATCTCAGGTTCAGCATGGTGTCTATTTCCGCCTCACTGAGAAGCTCCTTTGGCGTGTAGGGATGGATGCCGCTTTCCGTCAGGTTGTATTGAACGGTGTTTTCATAAAGCGATTGGATTCTTTCCAGTTCAAAGGTTTCAAAATTCATGGGGTGGTACTCCTTTCTAAATAGCTTTAAGCCTTAAGCAATAAGTGATAAGCTGTAAGCGGTATTCCTGCTTGTGGCTTAGTGCTTACAGCTTATAGCCTATGGTTTGAAATCAGTTTACATATCTGGATGTCCTGTATGGCGACACCTGTCAGGTCTACCACGCTGATCTGATTATCTGACGTTCTTGCCGATGATTTACCGGTAATGACGTGGCCCAGCTCAACAACCCTGTTTTCCGCAAGAGTGCCTGCCTGCCGTGCCTGAAATATTTCACCACGGGAAAGGCTCTGCTCGATGCTGTCGGCAACGATGATGTCCGTCTTCAGCAGGATAGCCGGATCCAGTTCGATCTTGTCGGACGTATCCGAGCCCATGGCGGTGATGTGCGTGCCGGGCTTGATTTGCTCTGCGGTGAGGAGTGCCTTCTTGGAAGGGGTTGCCGTTACAATGAGATTGCAGGCGTTGGCGACGTCGGCTGCCCTGAAAGTTGTTTGAATGTTATAGCCTTTTGGTGTCATCTCTTTTGTGTATGCATCGAGTTCTTCCTGATTGAGCCCCCACACCATGACATCGGTGCAAGGTACAACCGGTTTCAGATATTCGAGTTGCATTCGGCCCTGGTAGCCGGCACCAAGGATGCCGATACGATGAACGGCCTTGGGTGCCAGGTGCCGGGCCGCTACCGCACCAGCGGCAGCCGTTCGGACATTGGTGAGACAGCCTTCATCAAGCAGAATGGTTTCGAGTCTACCGGTCTTCTGGCTGAACATCAGCATGAGGCCTGCGTTCGGAGAGATGCCGAGATTTCTGTTTTCGTAGAACCCTGAGGCGATTTTGATTACATAAGCGTCATCCCCCACGATATACCCGTATTTGATATGTGCTTCTCCGGGTGGGTTTTCAAAGAGCATCTCCCCCACAGGCGGCACCACGACACTACCGCTGGAATAGGCCACAAAGCCTTCCTGAATGGTATCGATGATGTGGGAGATCTGCATGTTCTTCAATATGTCCTCGATCTGATCGAGGGAGATGGTACGAACTGTCTGTTTAAGCGCCTTCATTCAGAACCTCCTTAATCAATTCCAATGTAATTTTTTTCCCACTGATGATCAAAACAGTATTTTTCCCTTTAAACCGGTCTTTATCCTTTAACAGGCAAGCCACCGAAAGGGCTGCCGCACCTTCGATGAGTATCTGATGCTGTCCGATCATGTGTCTGATGGCCGTCCTGATGTCACTTTCACTGACCAGCATGTAGTCATTGACGGCTTCCTGACAGATGTCAAATGTTGAGGAACCCGGTTCTATGCCGCCGGCAGTGCCATCAGCAAGGGTCGGTTTTGATGCCATTTCGATGATTTTTCCGGCTTTGATGGATTCATACATGACGGCTGAGTTTTCCGGCTGGCAACCGATGATATGGATATTTTCATCAACCGTTTTCAGGTATCCTGCGATGCCGGATATCAATCCGCCACCGCCCACCGGTACCAGGACGGTATCGATGGTATCGAGCTGATCGCACAGTTCCACGGCGATGGTTCCCTGCCCGCCGATGATCCGAGGGTCATTGTAGGGAGAAATGAACACCTGTCGGTTTTTATTTGCGGTTTCCCTGGCAAGGGTTTCGCTCATGATACAGTCGGTTCCGAAGAACTTAAGGTCCACGCCGTATTGGCGGAGGTTGTTTACCTTGGCTGGAGATGCATTTTCAGGCAGGTAGACAACACCCTTGCCACCGAATTTCTGGAGGATGGCCGCAAAGGCGGTACCATGATTTCCGGAAGAAGCGGTGACGACCGGACCTTGACGATCTTCTGACGACAGGGACAGAAACTTGTTCAGTGCACCTCTGTATTTGAAGGATCCGGTATGCTGCATGCATTCGAGTTTGAGATAAACGCGGCCATCTACTTTGCTGCTCAGATAGGGCGAATATTCAAGATAGGTCTTTCTGATGTGCGGTCGTATGCGTTTTTCGGCCGCCAGAACTTCTTTATGAATATTCGTCGATATTGGGTTGTGATGCTTCATGGACTATTCTCCATATATTTTCGCGTTTCATAAAATCGTGAAATGATTTTATGTTCGCATCTCCTTTATGTATTTGTAAATCATGGAAAAATTTTCTATGCAATGCTTTTTGTCATTCTTTCTGCTTGACAGGCGCAAATTTAATCGATATATGTACATATGATTATATGTTAAATCGACCGGACAAAGGAGATTCCATGCAGCAACACGATCTGAATATCGATTCGGCAATGACATGCGTTACCAAGGGGATTCACGTGGAGACGGTTTCGTATGTCCGGAAGAGGCTTCCGGAAAGTGACCAATTGAACGAATTGGCGGACCTTTTTAAACTTTTTGGAGATGGTACGAGGATCGGGATCCTGTGGGCGTTGAGTGAGTCGGAAATGTGTGTGTGCGACATCTGTGCTCTGTTGCACATGAAACAGCCGGCGGTATCGCACCAACTGAAAAATCTGAAACAGGCCCGTATCGTAAAAAACCGTAGAGACGGCAAGGTGATCTACTACTCTCTGGATGACGATCATATTCGAAAATTGCTTAATTTAGGGATGGAGCATGTCCGGGAGACAAATTAGGTGGATAGGCTGAAATTTTAAGGATAAAATTTCATGACTGAAGAAGCGACAATGGAAAAATTCAATGTGAAGGGACTTGACTGTGCCGTCTGTGCAGCAAAGATCGAACAGGGATTGAACCGGCTTGATGGTGTCGAAACTGCGGTCCTCGATTTTGCCAGCTTAACGCTGCATGTCAGAACCAGCAGCGTTACCAGGGTAATGGATGCAGTTCGCCGAATTGAACCGCAGGTTCAGCTGGTGCCGAAGTCGGAAACAGGGCCACAGGAAGATTTCAATGGGTCAACAGCATCGAGCCAGATCAAGAAGGAGTTCATTTTGCTCATTCTTGCCGGCATGCTTTTTATCTTTCAATTTTCAGCACAAGACTGGTTGTACAGGAATAACCTGAGAGGTCTGGAGGTGATCGTGGTCGCCACAGCCTATCTACTGGTGGGATGGAATGTTCTATGGAACGCCTTCAGGACGGTGCGAAGGAAAAATTATTTCGATGAAAATGTGCTCATGGTCATCGCCACAGTAGGTGCCATGGCCATCCATGCTTATTCGGAAGCCATCGGTGTGATGATTTTCTATAAGATTGGTGAGCTGCTGCAGGAAAGGGCGGTTACGGGCTCCCGGAGATCTATTGCAGGGCTTTTGGCGGCCAGGCCGGATAAAGCCGTGGTGCAATCAGACAATGGATACCGGGAGGTTGCGCCGGAATCCGTCAACATAGGGGAAGTCATACTTGTCAAGCCGGGTGAAAAGGTTCCACTGGACGGAGATGTGGTCTCCGGAAACTCTCACCTGGACACATCTGTTTTGACCGGTGAAGCGGTTCCGGTAACAGTCAAACCGGGAGACCCTGTGTTGGCGGGTCAGATCAACCAGACAGAGGCCCTGACGGTTCGGGTCACACGGTTATTTAAGGAATCTTCCATTGCCAAGGTTATGGAACTGGTGGAAAACGCCACAGCCAGAAAGGCGCAGACCGAAAAGTTCATTACGACATTTGCACGGTATTACACACCTGCAGTGGTATTGATTGCTGCCCTGATCGCTTTTGTCCCTCCCTGGATTATACCCGAAGCCTCTTTCAAGGTCTGGGTATATCGGGCCTTGGTGTTGCTGGTGATTTCATGCCCCTGCGCGCTGGTCATCAGTATCCCCCTGGGATATTTTGCCGGAATCGGCATGGCTTCGCGGAAGGGTATCCTGATCAAGGGCTCTAACTATATCGATGCATTGGCTGATGTGGATACGGTGGTTTTTGATAAGACGGGAACACTGACAAAGGGTGTTTTTAGCGTAATCGAGATTGCCACCCACAACGGTTATTCAAAAGACCAGGTACTGACCTATGCGGCTGCTGCCGAAATGCAGTCGAATCATCCTATTGCCACTTCCATTCTCGATGCATTTTCACGGACCGGGCTTGAACTGGATACCAGTGAAATCACGCAACACACCAACCTGGCAGGGCAGGGCGTCAAAGCACGTTACGGAGATCGTGACATTTTTGTCGGTAATGATCATCTGTTACACATGAAATCGATTGATCACGATCAATGCGATTTTGACAGTACCGTGGTCCACGTGGTCGTAGCAAATCAATACGCGGGTTATATTACCATCGGCGACGAAGTCAGAGCGGATGCCGGTCCGGCCGTTAAAGCTCTTCGGAAGCAGGGTGTCGGGCAGATAGCCATGCTTACAGGTGACAACGAATGTGCGGCCGAAGCCGTTTCAAAAAAACTGGACATCGATGTTGTTCACGCAGACCTCCTGCCGGAAGATAAAGTCAGGATTTTCGAGAGAATCAAAAATCAAAATAAGAGCGGCGGGAAAATTGCATTTGTCGGGGATGGCATCAACGATGCGCCTGTTATCGCACGGGCGGATGTGGGGCTGGCTATGGGCGCTCTCGGTTCAGATGCTGCCATCGAGACGGCCGATGTTGTCCTCATGCAGGATTCGCCCTTGAAGGTTGCTGAGGCTGTTGCGATTGCCCGGAAGACCCGGCGAATCGTATGGCAGAATATCGGTCTGGTATTTCTGATCAAGGGTATTTTTATCGTTCTTGGCAGTATGGGAATGGCTTCGATGTGGGAGGCGGTATTTGCGGACATGGGTACGGCGTTGCTGGCGGTTTTAAATTCCACCAGAATACTAAGAAATGGTTATAAAACCTCCTCTCGGGCCCAATCTCTGCGTTGAGGCGAGGCGTTTAATCCTCAAAATACTACATGTATTCCTGTGGTTAAACCCCTCGCCCCGCCTTGACCTTGAACCCGATTGAAGATCTTAAAACCATTTCAAGTGTAGCTCTTTGCTGATAGCCGTCTAAGAGCAAACAGCCAAGAGCTACAAGCTGTCGGAACGACCCCAGCATTCGATAATACTGCATGCAAGGAGAAGGGTTCGCTGCAGGAGGCTATCCTTGATCATGTATTCGTCACGGCTGTGATCCCGTGCCCCAATTGGCCCAAGCCCGTCAATGACCGGAACATTCAGATCAGCAATGAAATTAGCGTCGGATACACCGAACCTGAACTGCTCCTTCACGGGATATCCCATGCGGTTCGCGATGCCGGCAGTTATCTCAAACAGCTTGCGGTTGCCTGGGCTCTGTTGCATGGGAGGTCTGCCGGTGATGAAATCGACACGACATTTGGTTCCCTGAACGACGACCCTGTTGGCTATATCGGACACCTTCTCTTCGAGACGCTTGAGATCAGACGGGTCCACGAATCGAAAGTCCACCTGGGCGTTGGAGAACTCCGGTATGGTGTTGGAGCCGATTCCCCCATCTATTTTTCCGACATTGATGGTAATGCCTTTGTCAAAATCATTGAGAGACTCGAATTCGATAATCTTGTGCGCCATCTCAAGGATGGCACTGGGTTTATCCTTGGTTGCAAAGGCGGCATGGCCTGCTCTTCCTTCTATATGGAGTTCAATGGTGAGGTTCCCCTTCCTGCCGGTAACAATCTCGTTTTCCAAACCGCCCGCTTCCAGGACAAAGGCAAATGCGCTGGAATTGGCCTCTTTCTGTATCAGATCAATGGAATTTCTGGAACCGATTTCCTCGTCTGAATTAAAAACAAACGTAACAGGAATATGTTTCAAAAGGCCTGATTTGTCGAGTGCCTTGAGGGCATAGATGCCGGCTACCAGCCCCCCTTTCATGTCAATCACTCCAGGGCCATAGCTTTTGTCATTATCTGCTTTGTACCAGTTAAAGTCGGTATCCTCAGGAAAAACCGTATCCATATGCCCCACGAGCAATACCTGCTTGTCGGCAGGCGGTTGTGCGCTGGAACGTACCACCAGGTTGTTCCCCTGCAGTTGTTGCTCGACGGTTTCTGTGGATACATCGAGGCCTTGGAAAGCCCGGGCAATTGTGCCGGCGGTCCGATCGATTCCGGCCTTGTTATGACTCCCGCTTTGAATCGTTATGAGTTTTTCAAGAAACGCGAACATGTCCGGTTCTTTGGATATCAAGAAAGATTCGATATCGTCAAAATACGCCGAGTATTCTTTCATAGGGTGATCCTTCCAAATCTGAATGTTTTGAAAATTCTCCACTTGACTGAAAACAGGTTGTATATAGCAGTATCTACCATACTTTGTATAGGGAAGAATGGAATGTTGGAATGATGGAATGTTGGTTTTAGTTGAAATGATTTTTAGCGCTCAGCCATCATTTCATCATTCCAATGTTCCAGCATTCCACTATTCCCCTTCCAAATGGTATGATGAGCGATAACGTCATCCTTCGAAAAAATATTGCACGATTTTATTACCCGACACCTGGGTGGGTGTCAAAGTAAAATACTATTGGATCATCTTAAAACCATCGCATATCCGCCCTATATAGGGATAAACCGATATAGGGGTAAACCGAGACTTGGTTCTCTGGTCAGGCTTCTTATAATTTGACAAGCCATTGAGAAGTTAATACAGATGGACTATTCTCAAAAGCCTTTTTGCAAATTAAGGCTTCAAGGATTCACTTTGGGAAGCACTAAGCAAGCTTACCGCTTATAGCTTACTGCTATAGATAAAGAGGATAAATTATGAGTAGATATTTACTGGTAGATATCGGTGCCGGCACCATGGATGTACTTTATTATGATGATTCAGACCAGCAGCACTACAAGGCCGTTGTCGCTTCACCGGTCATTCAGGTAGCAAGGCAAATTTCGGCGGGTTCCGGCAAACTGCTGGTGACCGGTGTTGAGATGGGGGGCGGCCCGGTCACACAGGTATTAAGAGAGAGAGCCAGGACATCATCGGTAGTCATTTCTGTCAGTGCGGCGGCTACGTTGAATCATGACCTCCAAAAGGTAGAATCGTGGGGTATCGACGTTGTGGCAGATCAGGATGCGGAGAAACTGAAAGGTGATACCGCCTACACCCATGTCTGCCTTGCAGATCTGGATTCGAGGCGCCTGGCGAATATTGTGGAAGGCTTTGGTGTTCCATTTTCTTTCGATGTATTCGGTATTTGTGCCCAGGACCATGGTGTCCCCCCCCAGGGTGTTTCCCATCTTGATTACCGTCATAACCGTTTTGTGGAACTGTTGGATAAAGAGCCGTTTCCACATACCTTGCTTTACGAGAAGAACAAAGTGCCTAAAGAGATGAACCGCCTGCGGACTATTGCGTTGCAGGCAGCCTCGATACCGACAAGTGCGGTCTATGTCATGGATAGCGGCATGGCTGCCATTTTGGGTGCTTCCAAGGATATGGCCGCCCTGGATAAGCATGCTCTGGTCGTTCTGGATGTAGCAACTTCCCATACGGTGGGCGCGGCACTTGCGGGTAGCGAGATAGCCGGCTTTTTCGAATACCACACCCAGGATATAACCATCCATCGCCTCGAAGGATTAATCCGGGATCTGGCGGATGGAAACCTGAACCACGATCAGATCCTCTCAGAGGGAGGCCATGGGTGCTACATGCGCAAAGCTGTGGGGTTTGATAACCTGGATGCGATCATCGCAACGGGTCCCAGACGGGGCATAATCGACGGATCTGAACTGCCCATGCTGTATGGCGCGCCCATGGGGGATAATATGATGACAGGAACAGTAGGGCTTTTGGAAGCGATTCGGAGACGAAGGAATTAGTAATAGGTTGATTAGGCTGAAGTCTTTTAGACTGTAGGCGGTCATCGTGCAGCGCCTAACAGCCTAACAGTCTTCAGCCTAATAGCCTAAAAAAAATAGCCCACGGTCTATTTTTTTCCCGGCTTAAGCCAGACCTTGTTGAGGAAAAGATAGTCATTGGGATGGGGTTGAATATTCTGTACGCGTTTCCGTGAGGCAATATAGCTGTTCTGCCAGCATGGGATGCCTACGGCGCCCTGGTTCATCTGAATTTTTTCGAGTTTGCAGAAGAGCGCTTTTCGTTCCAGGACGTCCAGGGTATTGCCGGCCTGACGCAATAGCTGAGAAAATTCTTCATTGACCCAACGGGTTTCGTTCCAGGGGCCTGGATTTTCCTGCTCATCCACCGCGCCGGCCAGTTTGAGAGCCGTGACACCCAGAGGATAGTGGGCCCAGGGGGTGATGCCGAGGTCAAACTTAGTTCGATTTCGGTGATACTCGTGACCAGGCACCTCCTGGAGATGAATTCTGAATCCTGCTCGAGCGGCATCGTTCTGGAGGACCAGAGCCTGGGTCCTGATATCGGGTTTTCCTTCAGCAATGGTCAAATGAATGTCCAGGCCGTTTTCATAGCCTGCTTCCTCCAATAGAGATTTTGCTCTGCGTGGATCAAACTTGATGGTCTTTTTTTCACAGTATTCGGGATGTGCGGGGCATACGTGGAAATCGTTTCCAATGGCACCTTGGCCATTGTGTGCCAAATAACGAATTTTATTCCGGTGCTGGCAAAGCTTCAGAGCACTGCGTACGCGGTTGTCATTCCAGGGTTCCCTGTCTACACGCATGCGAAGCACATTGGCCTTGGCCGTAAGGACGGGTGTCAAACGAATATTCCGATCGTTTTTCAGGGCGCTGTAGGCGTCTGAACTTCCTGTATCACTGAGATCGATAAGGTCGACGGTACCACTCTTCAGGGCCGTGACCCGTGAAGATACATTCCGACCAAGATCCAGGAATTCTATTTCGTTTAAAAACGGTAACCCCGGTTGCCAGTAATCATATCTTCTTTTTAAAAGACACCGGATATTTTTTTCAAATTTTTCAATCCTGAACGGCCCTGTACCATGAGGGGCTTCCATAAAGTTGCCTTCAAAGGTGCGATGGTTCAGAATCATGGCCGAAGGGTGGAATAACTTCTCCGGCAGTTCTAATTCCGGACGACTGAGATAAAGCACCACCAGATGTGAGTCTATTTTCCGGATGCCGGAGGGCGTCAGGCAGTCTCCAAGAATCGATTTCATGGGAGAGTTGATGTCCGGGCTCAACCATTGTTCGATAGAGAAAATAACATCATCCGCAGTAAAAGCCTGGCCGTTATTGAAGAAAATATTTTTTTTCAGGTGCAGTGACCAGATCCGGAGATCTTCACTCACGACCCACCTGTCCAGCAGGAAAGGATGCGTTATATTGTTCTTGTCTGTGTATGTAAGATATTCGGCCACCTGCCGTAAAACCTGGCTTGCCGGTATTGAAACGTTTTCTACCGGGTGCTCTGATTCCGGGAGCAGACCTGCTATGCGTAATTTTTGGCCATAGACGGCTCCCATTGCATGGCCGGGGATTGCCAACTGAAACAGGTGGGATGCGGTGGTTGTGGCCAATCCCAGCAGGGCGGCAAACCTGAGAAATTCCCTACGGGACAATTTTCCAGATTTATGATCCGACCAAAGGCAGTCAATAAGGGGGTGTATCCTGTGTTTCCTATGCATGGCTTTATTTAAAGGGGACTTTCAGGTGATTGTCAAGTGGAATAAACTCACTTCTTGCAATCCGTCTTTGTACCTGTTTGACCCTGTTCCACTTAATTGATATACAGAAATCAGGCAATAAACATGTGAAAGGTATGAGAGATGAATACAGAGAATGAAACCATTGAATTCGATGTCTTGTTTGTCGGCGCAGGCCCTGCAAACCTGGCAGGGGCCATACAGCTGATGCAGGCCGCAAAAGATAAAAACCTTGAACTTGAGGTCGCACTCATCGAAAAGGGAGCCGAGGTGGGGTCCCACGGCATCAGTGGGGCCATCCTCAACCCGGTTGCCCTGAAGGAACTGATGCCTGACTACATGGAAAAGGGTTGTCCCGTTGAAACTACGATACAAGGTGATGCGCTTTACTATCTGACACGGAACCGTGCGATACCCATACCCTTTATACCGCGATATCTGCACAACAAAGGTTATCATGTCATCAGTCTTTCAAAATTCAACCAATGGATGGGCGCCATTGCAGAAGACATGGGTGTGAATATTTT
Organism: Deltaproteobacteria bacterium; assembly: GCA_003647375.1. Next base: position 544 of record QMMS01000070.1, on the reverse strand, counting down.
CCCGGGGTTTGCCGGAAAGAAGCTTCTGCTTGACGAAAAAAACCAGCGTGTGCTGGGCGTGCAGACAGGAGAAAAGGGCCTCGATATCAACGGAAAACCGAAAAGCGATTTCGAGCCCGCCATCGATCTTTTGGCTAAAGTGACGGTTTTTGGGGAGGGAGCCCGGGGGAGCCTTGTCAAAGAACTGGACAGCATAATGGGTCTTTCCACGGGCAGCATGCCCCAGGCCTACGAGACGGGTATCAAGGAGGTTATAGCGCTGCCGGACAATTCCGGCTTCGAGGCGTTTAGAGGCAGAAGCCTCCATATGCTAGGTCATCCCCTGGGACTGGGTACACCCGGCGGCGGGTTTGTTTATGAAATGAAAGAAAATCGGGTGGCTCTCGGCTACCTTGTGGGGCTTTCCTATGAGGATCCCCTGTGCGATATCTATGATACCTTCATGCAGTTCAAACGCCAAGCCTTTGTTGCAGATCTGATACAAGGCGGCAAGGTCGTCGAACAGGGTGCCCGAACGGTTTCCACCGGCGGCTATTTCAGCATG
>QMMS01000069.1 GCA_003647375.1 Deltaproteobacteria bacterium | reverse complement strand
CTTGCGGATCGAGGGTTCGCAAAAAGCCTCGACAGATCCACGGGTATGCCTGTGTTTTTTGCGAACCCTTCTCCATCAAGATTTCGGCACACCTCTTCGGGAAAAATCGCTCAGTTCAGGTTAAACCATGTAATAATTTTATCCAAAAAGGAACCCTCAATATGAACACGCTTCGGGTAAAAGTTTTCTTTGCTGTTTCTGTTTTCTTTTTCTATGGATTTATCCTCATACCCACTGTCATGGCTGACATCCAATATGTTTCAGATTTGCTGATAATATCCGTTAAAGACGGCCAGGGTGTCGATGCCCCTGTAATTGGATATCTACGGTCTGCGGCACCGGTTGATGTCCTGGAAGAAACCGAAGAACTGATGCGAATACGAAGCGAAGATGGCACCCAGGGATGGGTCAGAAAAAAGTTCATTGTGGCAGAAAAACCCAAAGCCGTCATTATCGGAGAACTTGAAGAGAAAATAGTCATCCTTGAGGAAAGCATCAAAACCCTTCAGCAGGGATCTGATACCGAAGGATTACAAGGGATGATTGATGGCTACAAGCAAAAGATTGCAACCCTAACGGCATCTATAGCCAATGAAAAAAGAACGCGTTTGGCATTGCAGAAAGATCTGAAAAAGATCAATGCCAAGTATCAACAGCTCTTGAATAACGGCAAAAAAACCGCCGATATCAGCAAAGAACTCGCATCTTTAAAAACCGAAAATAAGACCCTCAAAGATAAAATTGCCGCAAAACCACCTGCCGATGCAATACCCGTGCTGGCAGGAAATATGAAATGGTTTCTAATCGGTGGGGGTGTATTGCTCCTTGGCTTTATCATCGGAAGGGCCATCAGGGGAAAAAAGTCGTATCGATATTAGCCTGCATTTCCTGCTCCGAATAAGTGTTTAACTGGGAAACATTGAAGAGTTTCGCATATATTTAGGTTGTTTAGACTGTAGGCTATCAGGCTGTTAGGCGGTGGGCACCCTACAGTCTACAGCCTATCTACCTATTTATTTATCTGATCAAACCCGGTAGAAACAAAACAAGTTTCGGGAATATCATTAGGATAAAGATACACAGAAGATAGGCGGGTAGAAAATAGGCCACGCCTTTAAATACGTCTTCCAACGGCACATCTTTTGCCATACCACCCACAACATAAGTCGTTGCCCCCACAGGTGGCGTGACAGCTCCCAGTGTTGTCACCACGGTAATGGTGACCCCAAACCAGATGGGGTCATATCCGAGTTCCATGGCAACAGGAAAGAAAATAGGGATTGTAATCAAGAGCAATGCCAGCGCATCCATAACCGCACCACCCACAATGTATATGCCGAAGATAATGGCCATGATGACCATGTCCGGTACCGGTAAGCCCACGACCCATGATGCGATGTCATACGGTATTCGGGTCACCGCCAGAAATCGACCAAATACCATGGCACCGGCCACGATAACGATCACCATGCAGGAAACCCGTATGGTATCGATGATGGCTGCCAGAAAGCCCTTCCAGGCGAGCTTTCGTTGAATGACGCTGAGCAAGACGGCAAAGAGAGAACCAACAGCACCGGCTTCCGTGGGCGTAAAAAAGCCAAAATACAGACCAATCATCACCAGCATGAATAGAACGGCCATTTCAAAGGCACCCGAGAGCCCCTTTATCTTTTCGAGAAATGTGGTTCTGGGGCCGACCGGTCCCCAGTCCGGATGTATTGTGCATACAACATAGACACTCAAAATCAGAAAAAAAGCCAGAATGATACCGGCCCCAATCCCGCCGTAAAAGAGACGGGCGATGGACTGTTCGGTGGAAAGCCCGATAACGATCAGCACCACGCTCGGCGGAATCACCACACCCAAGGTTGAGCCACATGCAATAGCCCCTGTACTCAGCCTTGAATCGTAACGGAATTTTTTCATCTGGGGGAGTGCCACGGTGGTCATAGTGGCTGCAGTAGCAGCATTTGAACCACAAATTGCCGAAAATGCCGAACAGGCCATGATGGTCGCCATGGCCACGCCACCACGAATCTGGCCAACCCATTGATAGGCTGCTTTGTATAATTTTTCGTTGACGCCCGAATAAAACGCAATCTGTCCCATGAAAATAAACAAAGGGATGACGGTTAAACCATATTTGGAAAAGGTCTCCCACAAAACAGAGCCCAGCATGTTCAAGCCTGCTTTGAAAGAGATAAGATAGCAGAACCCGCAGAATCCCACGATGCCCATGGCGAACCCCACAGGGGTACCGAGTAAAAAAAGCATCAGCAAGAGGATGACTATGCCGAGAATACCGATAACAGCCGGGGTCACGATTCTACCTCCTCAGAGGGTATGATTTGTCTTAGAAATTCCGTGAGAAGAATCAGTGCAAGTACTACGCATCCAAGGGCAACAGCATATGTGAATGGGTAATAGATGATTCTGAGTGTTTCCGTAACTTCACCGGTGGTTCTGAGAGTGTTGGCCTTTATTGCCAACTGCCATCCGGCCAGCATGAAAAATATGAAGCACATCCCATTGTTGATTGCCGATAGCACCCACTGCACTTTTTGCGGAAAGACATTTACCAGCACGTCAACGGAGATATGACCCTTTTTGACCTGCGTGTAGGCCAGGGCAAAGGCTGTCAGAAGGGCGCCGGCAAACCCCATGAGCTCATACGTCCCGCTGATGGGCACCCAGAACATGCGAAAAACAATATTGGCGCATGTCAACAGGACCATGACAATCAGGATAAGGCCTGCCAGAAACGTCAGTGTTTTGTTGAGCAGTTCGGTGATTTTCGACAAAATCATGGTTTATTTCCAACAAGAAAAGTTCCAGCACGGGACCTATTGAACAGTAAGATTCCCAGGACTCTTTATGGCGCTATGTTTTTTTGTAAAAGCCCTGATGTCGTTTACAATGGCTTCACCAGGATAGCCTTTGCCTGTAGCGCTCGTGATCCAGTTTTCAGTCATAAAGGTCAGCTTGGCATCCCAATTGGCTTTTTCATCGGGAGACAAGCGGATAAATTCGACACCCTGGTTTTTTTCTGACCAGGCATTGGCGTCTTTCACGTGATTGTCCATATACGTGCCTGTCCAAAGAGCCTGCTCCACACGCAGGTCTTCCATAACCGCTTTGACATCCGCGGGCAATGCATTCCATTTCTCGATATTCATGACCACGGCAAAAGGATAGATGACCGTATCGGTCTGCGTAACATATTTGCATATTTCTGCAAATTTAAAATCTTTCATTACCTCCGTCGAGGTAAACAGGCCCTGAACGACACCCTTTTGCAGCGCCTCGGGGGTGGCGGACATGGGCATGCCGACCTGGTTGGCACCCCAGGCTTTCAGGATCTGGGCGGCCCCACCGGACGCTCTCAAATCCAGTCCTTTGATATCATCTAAATTTCTTACCGGCACCTTGGACATGATATTGGCGGGTGCCGTGGTAAACATGGTCAGGACGTGGACCTTAGCAAAGGAAGTAGGCAGGTATTTCTGATAGAGATCCCATAGCACCAGGCTACCGGTTTTCGCATCAGGCAATCCCAATGGAAGACTGGTGGCGTTGGTTGTGACAAAACGGCCAGGCTGGTATGCCATGCAGAGATTCCCAATGTCTGCGGTTCCGGCGATGACACCGTCCATCATGTCCATTGCACCCAGCAGCGTTCCTCCCGGATAGGTGTCGATGGCGACCTTGCCTGCGGTTCTTTTCTCAACTTCCGTTTTCCATCGTTCCATTTGAACACAGGGAAATGTGGGGGCCGGCGGAAAATTGGCATAGCTGAGCTTAATGCTTCCTGCCGAGGCAGTTGCCGGCATCCAAATGCTCCCGGCAACTAAGAAACCCATGATAATAATACTTAAGAGAGCAGTTTTTTTCTTCATAACAGTTCCTCCTTTTAAGATAGCGTTTATACCGTTTTGTTAAACCTGGTCCTTTGGCCGGGTCAGAGATATTTGGCTATGCCAACGATGGTAGTTACTTAAATCCGAAGCACGAAATTAGAAATCCTAAACAATACCTAATGACCCAAATTCGAATGATCAAAACAAGACCTTGGAGATACAAGTTCAAGCTATGTTTAAATCATTTATATAGGGCTGAATCAGTGCCGGGCCCTTTGGACCCGGGTATCTACTAGCACGGTTGTTCTTTTTCGGTCAGGGGGTCGATACCGCAGGAGTTGACGCCTTTTTTCTTTTTTATCTCTGCCAGCACCCTCTCCGGTGTTATGGGAAGATCCGTAATCCGCACGCCGACAGCATCGTAGATAGCGTTGGCAATTGCCGGAGCGGTGGGCACACAACCAGGCTCGCCGATCCCTTTAGCACCATAGGGCCCGTCCGGGTCGATGGTCTCAATGACCACAGGCGTCAACGGGAATGTATCCTTGGCGGTAAGTATTTTATAATCTCGAAAATCCGGGTTCATGTTACGCCCTTTTTCGAGTACCACCTGTTCGGTGAGGGCGTAACCGACACCCATCATCACCCCTCCATGGACCTGTCCGTCCAAGAGCAAGGGATTAATAGCGCGTCCTACATCATGGGCAGCGACATAATCAAGAATTTCAACTTTTCCGGTCTCTTCATCCACCTTCAACCGCACGCCGTGGGTCCCAAAAGCATAAGTCATGGACAGGTTTCCCCGGAAATCTCTGCCCATATTTTCATTTGCGGGGTCATAAAAAAAGTCAGCCATCATCATGGTGCCGCCGTGGCTGAAATGAGCCTTTCGAAGTAGTTTGGCAATCGGCATGGTCTTTTCCGGGTCGTTCCGGACAAAAACTTGCCGATTTCGAAGGCTGAGTTCACTTTGCGGTACAGCCATGACTTCGGCACCCAGTTCTAAAATACTTGCCTTAATCTTTTTTGCCGCTCCAAGTGCAGCGTTTCCCGCCACAAAAGTTGTCCGGCTGGCATGAGCACCTACATCCCAGGGGCATATGTCGGTATCTTGGTGAATAACATGGATATCTTCGACTTCAAGACCCAGTTGTTCAGCCACTATCTGGGCTATCACCGTATCGGCACCCTGTCCCATATCCGAAGCACCGGTAAAAACATCCGCTTTCCCAAAGTCATCCAGTTTGATGATAGCACCACAGCCGTCGGATTTATATATTCGGGCACCGCCCCCCACATGAATTAAAGAAGCGATCCCTACCCCTTCTCCTTTATTTTTGGGTTTTTTAAGATCCAACGCCTTTTCAACAGCATCAATACATTCCGGGAGACCGCAAGTGGTAATTTTCAACCCCTGGGGCGTTTCGTCACCGGGCTGATTTGAATTGATCCGTCGAATCTCTATGCGATCGATACCGGCGGCATCGGCCAATATATCCATGGCGCTTTCGATAGCGAATGTAGCCTGGGGATTACCATATCCCCGCATGGCCTGGGAGTAGGTATTGTTGGTGTAGACGCACTTGGCCTCAAAGCGAACATTGGGCACACGGTAAAGGGAAGTAATCGGCATCATCATCACCGACGGTGTGGTAGCGCCCCAGGAAGTGTAAGCACCATTATCCAGCACCATATTCATATCCCGGAACAACAGACGACCTTCGGCGTCGCAACCCATGGCTATATCGGTGATGGTAGGCTGCCGGGTGGATGTGGCTATAAATTCCTCTTCCCGGTCAAACAAGATTTTCACCGGTCGGCGAGCCCGCCAGGCCAACAAAATAGCCACATGCTCATAAGCATAAGTGTCCAGTTTGCTGCCAAAGCCCCCACCAATAACGGGCTTGATCACCCTCACACGTTTATCAGGGATTCCTAATGCCTTGAGCGTCCCTTTAAAATCTTTTTGCGCAAGGGACGGAATCTGAGTATTGGTATGGACAGTTAGGTTGTTGGCATTGTCAAATTCGGCGATGGCACCACTGGCGCTCAAACAGCAGTGGGTGACCCAGGTGGTTGTGAAACGCTTCTCAATCACGTGGGCGGCCTCCTTGCGGGCAGTCTTCACATCACCGTAGTGCAGCTTCCACGGCATTTTTAGAATGTTTGTTTTATGGTTTTCGTGCACCAGTGGTGCGTCGGGTTGCATGGCTGTTATGGGGTCAAAAACAGACGGTAGCGCCTGATAAGTCACTTCGATTAAATCGATAGCCGTTTTGGCAATTTCCGGATCGGTTGCTGCCACGGCGGCCACTTCATCCCGGTAGGATCTCACTTTTCCAGCTTTCAGAGGGGGGTTGTCCTTATAGACACCCATGCGAAAATTTGGAATATCTTCCCCGGTGAGTACAACCCGAACACCGCTCAGTTTTTCAGCTCTGGACACATCAATCTTGACGATTCTGGCGTGCGGGTATTTGCTGTATAAAATTTTCCCATAAAGCATGCCGGGCAATTTGACATCCTGAATGTATTGAGCACGTCCCGTGGCCTTGTCAACAGCATCCAGCTTGGGCACCCTTTTGCCAATCGTTGAAAAATCCTGTGTTGTTTCCATTTTTTATTCGATCCTTTGTTCTATCATTTAAAACCTGGTCCTTTGGGCCAGGTCAGAGATATTTGGCTATGCCGATGGCGTTAGTTACTTAAATCCGAAGCACGAAATTCGAAATCCTAAACGGTTCGACAGGCTCACCGCCCTGAGCAACGTCGAAGGGCAATACCTAATGATCTAAATTCGAATGATCAAAACAAGACCTTGGAGATACAAGTTTAAGTAAAAAAAGCGACAAGGTCGCGTCCCATAAAAGCGTGAAACGATTTTATTCAGGTTTCACTCTTCCAGGCTACGACTTCCACGTCATTCGACCCTTTGTCGAGGGCTGCCTGTACGGATTCGAATATCTGGGTATAACCGGTACAACGACAAAGATTACCGGCCAGCGCATGTTTAATGTCATCCAGGGTGGGAGTGGGATTTTCGTCCAGAAGAGCCTTGGATGACATGATCATGCCCGGGCTGCAAAAACCGCACTGAATACCACCGTGCTCCACAAAAGCACGCTGCAGATTGTGCAGAGTGCCGTCCGGTCCCGCCAACCCTTCGATGGTCATCAGATCCCGGTCATTGATCTCCGCTGCCAGATATAGACAGCTGTTGACAGCCTGGCCGTCGATAATGACGGTACAAGCCCCGCATTCGCCACTTCCACAACCCTCTTTCGTTCCGATGAGTCCCATTACCTCTCTAAGCAAGTAAAGCAAGGTCCAATGATCCTCTACCTTCATCTGAATATCATTACCGTTTAGATTAAATTGTATCTCGGTGGACATGTAATAATCTCCATTATTTGAAATTCTAAATCCGAATATCTAAAACCGAAACAAATTCAAAAGTCAAATGTTCAAATGACCCAAACATTGTGCACGAGTTGGAAAGTTATCTGTTTGAATCATTCGAATTTCGAACATAGGATATTGTTTAGAATTTCGAAATTAGTGCTTCGAATTTATATCCGTTACCAATACAGGTTACATCGCTGTTATAAAAATTAATTATTTTCCTCAATTCGCTTTAAGCATAACATACCCATCCGGCGGACAAACACAGACACCATTTCACGACGGTACCATGCTTGTCCGCGGATACTGTCTCGCACCCGGGATTCTTCGGCTGAAATTTTTCCAGCTTCAAATAGAATGTTTTCATTCAGCACTTTTCCGATGAGAAAACGCTCGGCATTGAGGGTACGTAGCGGAGTGGGGGCAGCCACTCCAAGGCAGATGCGGGCTTTTTGACAAATAACCGTGTCCGGATCCAACGTCAAAACAATACCCACACCGATCAACGGCAGTTCCATGGCAGCCCGTCGGCCGAATTTTTGATAAGCACCGCCGGTATGGGAAGTCTGGGGCGGTATGACAATTTCGGTCAGGATCTCACCTGCGTTCAGTACGGTTTGCCCCGGTCCCTCAAAAAAATGAATCAGATCCACAGCCCTTTTGCCGTTAGGACCGTATATTTTTGCTACCCCATCGAGAGCAATCAATGGAATGGCACCGTCTGCCGACGGTACGGCATTGACAATGTTACCGCCGATAGTGGCCACATTTCGAATCTGAGTAGATCCGATATGCTGCACGGCGTCGTGTATGATGGGATATTGCTGCCGAATGAGGGCGGAGTTTTCCAGGGTACGGTGAGTCGCCAAAGCGCCAATAACAAGTTCGTTGGTGTCCGGGTTGATCTCCACCCGGTCCCACCCCGAAAGGTGCTTTAAGGAGATGAGGTAATCCGGGGCGATCTTTCCTTGTTTGGTCTTGACTACAACATCAGTGCCGCCGGCTACGTAGATAGCACTGTCACCGTGGGACTCGAACAAGGACACTGCTTCATCAAGTGTTTGGGGAACAAGGTAGGTAAATTTCTTCATGGGTTCCTCTAAATATCAGATAGTATTTATTGATTTTATTCCGTCATATAAAACCTGGTCCTTTGGGCTAGGTCAGAAATATTAGGTTTTACCGAAAGCGATATAAATTAAATTCGAAGCACGAATATCGAAATTCTAAACGGTTCGACAGGCTCACCGCCCTGAGCAATGTCGAAGGACAATACCGAATGACCTAAATTCGAATGTTCCAAACAGACAGCTTTGGAGCTGGTGTTCAATGTTTGGGCCATTTGAACATTTGCTATTTAAATTTGTTTCGGATTTCGATATTCGGATTTCGAATTTCAAACACCCGGATATGTAGTAAGCCCTTATAGGGCATAATCAGTGCCGGGTCCTCTGGGGCCCGGGTATCTACTTTGGTTTAACGGTTTATACGGGCCTGTTGTCAAATACACGCTTCGCTTTTCTCTCCGATCTCGGCAGGGAGCATGTGTCTAACAGCTCGACCTCACAACTCACCATGATACTGCTTTTAATTTTTCGATAAATAGCTTTTTCAATTTCATTGGCTTTGGCAGCATCCGTGTCCGAATCGCATTCCACACGTACCGTCATGGAGTCTTTGCCATCCGGTTCGCGTTCAAGCACGACCTGGTACTCACAGGATATTTCAGATATCGAGGAAAGGACTTCATCGATCTGGCCTGGATATATGTTAACGGCCCGGAAAATGATCATATCGTCCGAGCGTCCCAGAATGCTGTCATGCATGGGAAGCGGGTTGCCGCAGGAACAGGCGTTCGGCAATATACGTGTCAAATCGCGCGTGCGGTAGCGTATCAAGGGTGCGGCCTCTTTGCACAACGTTGTGACCACCATTTCGCCTGTCTCGCCTTCCGGCACCGGTTCCAGTGTTTCCGGATCGAGAATTTCGAGGATGTAATAATCAGCCCAGTAATGAATACCCTCATGCCGGGAACATTCAAGACCGGTACCCGGTCCATAGAGCTCGGTCATGCCGGGAATGTCGAACATATCTTCCAGCCCTAACAAAGACTTGATGCGTTGACGCATGGCATGACTGCTTCTCTCGGACCCGAAAATCATTTTTTTCAGGGCGATTTTATCTTTTAGGTTTCGCCGATTGATTTCTTCCGCCATGAGCAATGCCATGCTCGCGGTACAACACATGACTGTCGATTGCATGTCCACCAGAAACCGGCACTGCATGTCGATATTCCCGGGCCCGATTGGAATCGCCATAGCGCCGAAACGTTCGCATCCAAGCTGGAAACCGACACCTGCGGTCCAGACACCGTAGCCAACCGCAATCTGAACGCGATCCTCTATGGAAAGCCCGGCCATCTCGTAGCAGCGTGCAAAAAAGTGGGCCCAGTCATCGATATCTTTTTGGGTGTATGCAAGTACTTTACGCTTTCCCGTTGTACCTGACGATGCATGAATCCGAACGACTTGGGATTCAGGAACGGATAAGAGCGGGAACGGATACCCGCCGCGCAAATCTTCGGCGGTTGTAAAGGGCAGTTTTCGGATATCTTCCAGTGTATGGATATCCTTAGGGCTTACATCTGAATTGTCCAGAAGCTTCCTGTAAAAAGCAGACCCCTGATATGCATGGGAAACCGTCCATTGCAGACCCTTCAACTGGTGTGCATTCAGCACATCCTGCGATTGAAAGGTCGGCATAAACGTTCTATTCATTCTACACCTCCTGAGATGTCTGGAAAGATTTTCGCAATGCCTGGGTAGCATCCGGATCTGCCGTGAGTGACACTGGATCGATCACCACGCCGTAATCTTCTTTTGCTTTTTCAAGACTCACATATCCATATATAACATCTTTTTCTACGTCCGCAATATCTCTGTCCATGGGGTTCCCGAAACCGCCCCCACCGGCACTGAGGAAAGTAACCATATCTCCTGGATCACAGAGCGTCAAGCCGCTGGGGTCAGCAGGTAAATCGTTTTTTAGAAACTGGGCTTTAATTCCTGGTTTTCCGCCGAATATGCCCTGGGGCGAATATCGAAAACGACCAGCCTGCACAGCAATAGCAACCGGTGACAGGGGTGCCAACACATCATCCGGGATGTGAACAACCATGCGCCTTCCCATACCACCTCGATATTTCCCGGCTCCGCCTGAATCACTAACAAGTTCTCTTGCTACCACCATCAGGGGTGTGTCGCTTTCCAATATTTCAACCGGTGTGTTGGCGCCGTTGGCCGGGAAAATAGCACACTGGTGGCCATCTTTTGCCTGGCTCGCACCCAGGCCGCCGCCACGAATTATCATGGTATGGAATGGTTTTCCGTCATGCCGTTTTCCATAAAATATATTGGTCTGTGCCGGTGTGCCGCCACTGTCCGAAATGATTCTGTCAGGAACAGCCGTGGAAAGAGCTCTGAAAATCATTTCTGTCATGAAATGTCCGACCTGCATTCGTGCGGCAACGGCAGCCGGAAACGTACAATTGACAACACTGCCCTCCGGAGCCGTCATCGTTACCGGGCGGATGGCGCCTTCATTAATGGGAAGATCCGGATCGAAGACACTTTTGATGGCCATAAAAACATAGGCATAGGTAAAGTTATAGACAACATTGACTCCCCAGTTGACCTGGGGGGAAGTGTCCGAAAAATCCACCAGGATATCACTCCCTTTCACCGCAACAGTCAGGCAGATACGAATGTCATCTCGTTCTCCTGCTCCTTCGATTACACCTTCATAAGGATAAACGCCGTCGGGAATAATAGCAATCGCCTGCCGCATACTCTGCTCGGTTCTCTGAATGATTTCATCGGCAAGATCTTCAAGGGTGTCGAGACCTTCATCCGCCATCATTTCAATAATTTTTTCTCCACAGACATGATTTGCCGCAACCTGTGACCGGATGTCGCCGGTCACTTCCTCGGGCGTTCGAACATTCCAGCGAATCATCTCCAGGACATCCTCATTGAGAACACCTGCGTCATACAACTTGATACGGGGAATAAATAACCCCTCTTCAAACACCTCGCGGTTATCCGACGCAACCCGACCACCGATATCCGAGTGATGAAATACACAAGACGTAAATGCCACCGGTCGATCCTTGTAAAAAATGGGACTCAAGACGCAGACATCGTTCAAATGCCCCGCCAGCAACCATGGGTCGTTTACGATGATCACATCGCCTGACCGGTAATCATCCAGCGGTACCGATTGAATCACTTTCTTGACACCCAGCGCCATGGCGCCGGCTTGTCCCGGTGTACAAAACGTCCCCTGAACAAGTTCTTGCCCCCGATGATCCGTAAACATACATGTATAATCATGGGCATCCCGCAACAGACTCGAAAAGGCTGTTCTGGCAACCGATGCATCGGCTTCATCCACGATTGATATCAATCGACGCCAGAGAATTTCGAGACGGATGGGATCGAATTTTTCGCTTATCTGTTCATTGGGTTCATGGGACATGTGATATCTTCTTTCACTTTAATTTAAATATATTATTCGATCAGTGTTAAGTTTTAGGTTTTAGGTTTTAAGTTCCGCGATTAGCTATCAGCCAACCTAAAACTTAAAACCTAAAACCTAAAACCTCTACATTTCTATCCACACAAACCCATAAGAATCCACCGTGCAGGAGGCATCTTCACCGATCACGATGGTCGATTCTCTTTCTTCAATAATTGCCGGTCCCTGAATAGCAGCCCCTGGAAATAGTTTCATCCGATCATATACGTCATGCGGCAAAAACATCTTTTGGGTCAATGAATATGCAGGCCGTGTTCCTTTCAAAGCATCGGATAGTTGTCCTGTCCGGCTTTCAAATCTGGGCAGTTGAAACGGCCTTTCCGGTTCGCTGACGCGGACCTTGAATGTTACAAATTCAATCTGTGTTTCCGGATAAGTCCTTCCATATAGTTTCTCATAGACTTCATCGAAAAGATGGCGGATTTCAGAAATATCCCAGTTATAGAACGGCTTGTTTTCTAATGTGAGATCAGTTTCTGCACCCTGACCGACAAACCGCATCATAAGGGTTCGCTCTATGCGAAGGGTATCATCATCGACAGTTTTTTGCAAAATGTCGGCGCCCTCTGACTCCAGGGTTTGAAAAAGTGTCTCGATTTCATTGAAATCGGCATTGTCAAGGCTGACCCTGTGGCTTCTGGTCAGATCGAATGCCACCGGTGCTGTAAAAAAGCCCAGGGCGGATCCAACGCCGGCTAAAGGAGGTACGAGTATTCGGGGTGCATTGATCTTTTTTGCAAGACCGTAGGCATGAACCGGGCCTGCGCCGCCAAATGCCGATATCGTGACAATATTCGGGTTGCCGCCTTTTTCTGCAATATGTGTTTTTGCCGCTGCGGCCATGGTTTCATTGATCAGATCGTGGATGCCGAATGCGGCATCCACCATTGTCGCACCCAACGGTTCCGCTATGGTTTCCAGGATAGCATTTTCGGCAGCAGTTTTATCCAATGCCATGGTGCCCCCCAGGAAATAATCCGGGTCCAGGTACCCCAGCACCAGATCTGCATCGGTAACGGTCGGATTTGCGCCTCCCTTGCTATAACAGACAGGGCCGGGATCTGCACCGGCGCTCTCCGGTCCCACCTGAAGCAGGCCCATTTTGCTGATTTTTGCCATGCTGCCACCACCGGCACCGATTTCCATCAGATCGACAACGGGTACCTGGATGGGAAGACCGCTACCCTTTTTAAACCGCTGAACCCTTCCGACTTCGAAAGTGGATACCATGCCGGCCTGTCCTTTCTGTATCAGACAGGATTTTGCCGTGGTACCCCCCATGTCAAAACAGAACATGTCTTTGATCTGGAACAGACTGCCATAGTGCTGGGATGCAATCACCGCAGCCGTCGGGCCCGATTCGATAATGCGTACGGGGAATTTTCGGGCGGTTTCGATGGATGTAATTCCGCCACTGGATAGCATTATAAAAAGCTTACCCTTGAATCCGAGGGTATCGAGTCTTGAAGACAGCTTTTCCAGATACTTGGATGTTATGGGTTTGACATATGCGTTTGTGACGGTTGTGCAGGTTCTTTCGTATTCCCGAATCTGGGGCAAAACTTCAAATGAAGTGGACAAAGAGAGATCCGGAGCAAGCCTCTCTATCTCCTCTTTTACAATTTTTTCATGAATCGAATTCTCATAAGAATTGAGAAGGCACACTGCCAAAGACTCGATCTGCATGTCCTGAAGTTCCCTCAGTACCGCCGCAATATCTTCTATTTGGATTGGCAGCAGGACCCTGCCGTCGCTGGCCACGCGTTCGGCAACTTCCTTCCTGAGAAACCGTGGAACCAGGGGTTCAGGATAATCCGCAAAAATATCATAGGCATCATAACGGAGTTCTCTTCCCAGTTCCAGAACATCCCTGAAGCCCTGCGTGGTGACAAGACCGGTTCTGGCGCCTTTTCTTTCGATGATAGCATTGATCACCAGGGTTGTCCCATGGATAAATTCATCAGTAAGGGCCATGAATCCGGGCGTGTATATTTCGAGTTGACGAACACCCTCTGCAACGGCTGTGGACGGGTCTGAAGGGGTTGTCAGGCACTTGTGCGTCTGGAATTCACCGGTCTGGTCATTCACCAGCACAAAATCCGTAAATGTACCACCAATATCGCAGCCTAAACGAAAGGCATTTTTTTTCACGACTTTCTCCAATCTTTACACTAAGAATGCAATCTTATGAACCTTCAGATAATGCTTGTATGCTGGGAAGCGAGGATGCTTGGAGGCCAGGATGCTGCTGTCTGCTTATAGCGCTTAGCCACCCTCGGACCCTCGGACCCTCGAATCCTCGACCCCTCAGACCCTTTTTATAATATTCCCGGCTCCTCCCACTCACCAAAAACATCGCGAAGGACGGCAGTCATTTCTCCCACCGTTGCATATTCCCGGCAGCAATCGACCAGCAAGGGCATGACATTATCTCCCTGTCTGGTCCCCTTCTCGAGTTCTTTTAACGTGCGGCTCACCGCCTGGTTGTTACGAGAGTTCTTTAGTTCCTGCAAACGCTTGATCTGCTTTTCTACCCAGGCTTCATTATGCTCATGAAGTTCCACATCAGGACCGGATTCATCATCGTCGGTGTATTTATTTAAACCGACCTTAATATACTTCCCGCTTTGCAATCCCGTTTCATATTCATAGGCCTGTTGAGCCACTTTCCTCTGGATATAACCCGATGATACCGCAGGAATCATCCCCCCCACCTGCTGGATGGCTGTCATTTCTTCTTTAATCTTATCTTCCATCTGTTTGGTGAGCGTTTCGATAAAGTAGGAACCCGCCAGTGGGTCCACTGTGTCTCTCAACCCGACTTCATCCATGATGATTTCAAGCGTTCTGAGCGACAGCAGGGCGGCTCTTGGCGTCGGGATGGTGTATGCTTCGTCAAAAGAGCAAAGCGCCGTGGTCTGGGCACCGCTGAGTGCGGCACCGAGTGCATAAAAGGCACTTCTCATGATATTGTTTTCAGGCTGCTCTTTTGTGAGACCGCTGCCGCCACCGCCAAAAAGGCCTCGTAGAAAAAGCTTTTTTTTATCCTGAATTCCGTATTCTTCCTTTAACATCCGGGCCCAGAGTTTTCTGGCTGCCCGGAATTTGGCTATCTGCTCCCACAGGTTTCCAAACACATTCAGATTAAAGGAAAAACTCCCCACAAAGTCTCCTGCATCGATCCCCCTCTCCGTAACATTATCAATATATGCTTTCGCAATTTCAAAAGCGCAGGCGATTTCCTGTGATGGCGTCGCACCTGATTCCCGGATATGATAGCCGCACACACTGACAGGGTTGCACCTCGGCAAGGCTTTCATGCTGTATTCGATACTGTCGCCAACGAGACGAACCGCATGTTCAACAGGAAATATCCAGGCTCCACGACCAATCATCTCCTTCAGGATATCGTTCTGGGGCGTGGCGCTGATTCTGTCTCTGGCATAACCGGTTTTTTCTGCAAGAGCCTGGTACATGGCAAGCATGATAGATGCTATGGCATTGATGGTGAGTCCGGTCCCGATCCTATCGAGAGGAATACCATCAAAAGCGATTTCAAAATCCCGCAGGGAATCGACAGCCATACCCACCCGGCCGACTTCCCCGGCGGCTTCCGGGCTGTCGGAGTCTAATCCCATCTGTGTCGGAAGATCAAAGGCTACATTCAGTCCTGTCTGCCCGTGTGAGATCATATATTTAAATCGTTTATTGGTCTCTTCCGGGGTACCAAAACCGGTATACTGACGTGTTGTCCAGGCCCTGCTTCGGTAACCCTGGGGGTGCAAACTCCGGGTAAACGGATATTCTCCGGGATCCCCCAGGTCCTTGTCATAGTCAAAACCAACAGCCGCAAGATCCTCCGGCGTATACACCGGTTTGATCTTAATGCCCGACTGATATTCAACGTCTTTTATGGCACCTTTTTTATCTTTGACATATTTGGCAACGCCCATAATTCACCTTTTTTTTGAGCAATAAGACATAAGCAATAACAATGCTGTTTTAAGTTTTAGGTTTTAAGTTTTAGGCAGTCCCGGGTTCAACGACGGATAACGTCTATCCAAACCTAAAACCTAAAACATAACACCTAAAACTTATGCCGCATGGCATACTTCACGAATCCCTTCAACCATGACGTCAAAAGGGGTTCCACCCGGATAGATACCTTTGATACCCATTTGTTCCAGTTTTGCGATGTCGTGTGCAGGTATCACACCGCCTACCACCACCCCTGTGGATTCAATACCTTCCCGTGTCATCATTTCGAGAAGTTTTTCACAGATAGTAAGGTGAGCACCTGACATGATACTCAGACCAATTATGTCAACAGCTTCCTGAACAGCTGTTCTTACAATCTGTTCTACACGTTGATGAAGTCCGGTATACACCACCTCCATGCCGGCATCGCGAAGCGCCAGCGCAACAATTTTTGCGCCCTTGTCATGACCATCCAACCCTGGCTTTGCAATAAGTATTTTTATTTTTCTTTCGCGCATAGCTTATCCCTTCTTTTACTAAAATGAGCGTTTCAAATTTTAAGAATATGGAATTTAGAAATAATTTCAAAGGATTTGATTCATTTAAATTCTTAAACTTTGAAACCCGTTGGGATTGCCGATCTTACCACATCTACGGCGTCAGATGCCATACCGCATAGTTCACTATAGCGGAACAGCATCTTCCTTGTAGCTGCGGCAACCTCGACAATCGCTCAATTTAGTTCCAAGGT
>QMMS01000068.1 GCA_003647375.1 Deltaproteobacteria bacterium | reverse complement strand
TTTTCCCTCCTTTCCTGATTCAGCACCTAATGGATTCAACATGCTTGTGCATTGATTATCGGGACTTATGGGAAAAGCTTTAGTTTTTTTAGGACTTTTGGCTGATTTTATCACCCCAAAGGACAAAACATACGGCCCTGCCGGAGCGGAAAATAGATACCGGTGTTATGTTCAATTCTTCTCAGAAATTTATAAAAGCACAATATATAGTAAATATACCATCGCTTTTAACTATATATTGTGTTACTTATGCATAATTAAACAGCTTGTCTGCTTCATTATTTCTCAAATATATATAAAAGCACACTATATAGTAAAAAATATATAGATTTTAACTATATCTTGTGCTACTTATGCATAATTAACCAGCTCGCTCGAGGGGTGATGGAGTCCTTTATGCCATCAATATTCTTTGATTACAGAGAGTTAAAGCGCGGACCATGTTGAATCAGTGTAGGAAGAAAAATTTTTTCAGAGGATAATGGATTCTTTCGGAGAAGAAAAACGCGATATTCCCTGTCATGACCGCATCGCAAGGTTCCCGGGCATCGTGGGCCGAAGCGATGCCATGCGCAAGGTGTTTGATCTGGTGGAAAAAGTTGCCGACAGCGACAGCAACATTGTCGTCACCGGGGAGACCGGTACCGGAAAAGGTCTGCTCGCCCGGGCTATCCACCAACATTCCCACCGACGTGACAAGCCCTTTGTTCAGATCAACTGCGGTGCCATCCCTGAAAACCTGGTGGAAAGCGAGTTTTTCGGGCATGTCCGGGGAGCCTTTACCGGTGCGACCGCAGCCAAGCCCGGCAGATTTGAGATTGCCGACACTGGGACCATCTGCCTGGATGAAATCGGGGACATGAACTTGGACCTGCAGGTCAAGATCCTGCGGGTCCTGGAGGAAAGGGAATTCGAGCCTGTGGGGGGGATCAAGACCATCCGGATCAATGTCAGGGTGGTGGCCGTGACCCAGCATGACCTGGAAAAGGCGGTTGCTCAGGGCAGGTTTCGGGAGGACCTCTTCTTTCGTCTGTGTGTCATACCCATCACCTTGCCGGCCCTGCGGGAGCGCCGGTCCGATATCCCTTTGTTGATTTCTCATTTTTTGCAACACTTCAATGCGACCAAGAAAACATCCCTGGAAGGTATTTCAGAAGATGCGCTTTCCATGCTGTGCCGTCACCCCTGGCCCGGCAATGTCCGGGAACTCAAGAACCTAGTGGAACGACTCGTGGTGCTGAAACGCGAGGGAGTGATCACGGCCCAGGATATACCTGAAAAGTTGCGTGGACCATTGACATCCCGGTTTTCGCCCCGGAAACCGGAGCTGCCGGCTGATGGAATTTGTCTGAATTCAGCTTTGAACGAATTCGAAAGAACCCTTATTTACCAGTCTCTGGAGAAAACCAACGGTGTCAAGAAAAAGGCAGCCGAGTTGCTCAATATCAAGAGAACCACCCTGGTGGAAAAGATTAAACGATATCATTCTGAAACGCCTATTCTCGAGGAGTCGGCCTTCTGACATGTTATGCGGGAAATGTTGTTTCTCAAAAACACCGACCTAAAGTAAACATTGCAAGGGAGTCATCTAACACATATGCGTTGCAACTATTTTGAAGAAATGTCGTCGACCCCGGGATTGGGAGGTTCACGCCTTTGTGACAGGATTATCAAGCCGGTGGATACCCATGTGTGTCCAGAGGTGAGATCTCATGCTTTTCCGGACTTCACTGCAGGGCAGAATACACAGGGGGAGCTTTTTGTTAAAAACACCACTGCATTTAAGCCGGAGGCTTTTTATGCAAATCAAGGTGCAGCCAGTTATACAAACGGGCTTTCAGAGTCGTGCACAACCCATGCAGGGACTCAGAACAAACCCTCTATTGCAGAGGACGGAACCGCCTCCATCCGGCATCTGTTGAATCAGGTGCAGCAGGCGATTGTTGCCATGGAGACTGTTGCCGGAGATGTGGACCGCGAGATGGAAAGAGTAGTCGGTTTATTGGCGCTGGGTCTGGCCGAGATTATGGTTAATCACACGGCCGAAACAAATCCGGGTGTGGTTCTGAACAACCTCGAAAAAGCACTTCAAAGGGGGCAGGGGCAGGAAATCCGCAAGATCCGGATGAATCCCGGGGGCATCGATCAGACGGACGCATTCAAAGATAACCTGTCCGGCCTGGTGGAGCATTTCGAAGATATTCGGCTGGAGACGGATGCCGCCCTGACCCGAGGCGGCTGTGTGGTGGAAACCGAGTATGGTACTATCGATGCTACGCCTGGGAATCAATTTCGGGTGCTTATGGACGCCTTCAGATCCGTTATAGGTGTTGCTCGGTCCGATTGACACCCATCCCGAACATTTCATGAAATTTCCGGGATAGTACAATAACTTTTTCCTCCCCATCTGCGACCGGGTGTCAAATAAGTGACGGAATCCAATACCGATATTGACGAAATCCTCACCAGTAACGCGCCTGTCTTGCCATCCAGCACAAGGTTTCAATCACTTGACGATTTTACGAGCCTGCCAGAATGATTTTGTCCAATCCTCTTTAATTATTGAATAAATATATAATTTTCCCCGTGATATCTACACTGCTGAAACGACAAGCACCGCAGAATATTTGCCAACCGGAGTCTTTGCCGGGATGCATTAAAGGCTGGCACAACTATTGCAATTAACTCTCCTGATACGACTGCATCTCAAGGATACTCATTTAATGACAGCAACAGAGAATAAGATAACAGGGATATAACAAAAGCGATGGAAATTTCAAGCAGCACCCATAGTCGTCAGGTTAACGAAGACTTTTCGTCGGCCATTGAGCCGTCAAAGACGCGAAAAGGCACCGTTGTCGTCCTGAAAGAGAGCGCCTGCCGGAAACACCATTCGGAACGATCCCAACGAAAAGACCGGCTGGCTGCCATGGGTGAAATGGCTGCTAAAATTGCGCATGAGATTCGAAATCCATTGGGCAGCATTGAGCTGTTTGCCACCAGCCTCCAGGCTTCCCTTGAGGGACAGCCGGACCTGCAGTTGCTTGCGGAAAGGATCTCATCTGGTGTCAAGAGTATTGACGCCATCATTTCCAATCTGCTCCAGTTTGTCAGGCCCAACGAAGCCAATCGATTTGAACGCTTTGATATTTATGAAGCGCTGGACGATTCCCTTTTTTTTATGGAGCACCTTGCAGACAAGGAGAATGGCGTCAATGTCAAGGTGGCATACGGCCCCAGGCCCCTGTTTATAAAAGGTGATGTGGAGCTCATGAAGCAGGTCTGTCTGAATATCATCCTGAATGCGATCCAGAGCATGCCGGGTGGTGGTGAGCTTTGCATATCGACGGTTCAACGAGCCATGACGCATGTGGGACGACCGGCACTGGTTGAAATCCGGATTTCCGACAGTGGTGTCGGGATCGAGCCCGGCAATGTTTTCAGAATATTCGATCCGTTTTTCACAACCAAGGAAAGGGGAACTGGCCTGGGGCTTTCCATTGTTCACAGCATCGTCGAGATGCACGGTGGCATCATCGACGTGGAGAGCACACCTGGAAACGGAACAGTGTTTTCCATTGGCTTGCCCCTGTGTGCTGATGCAACGGAGGCACAGGAATCGGCGTATGAAAAGGCTATGGAAAAGGAGGTCTCGGCATAATGCAGGTTGATTCTGTTCTGGTGATCGATGATGAGCCTGATATGCAATTGGCCTTGAGGCATGCACTGAAAAAGAACGGCTGTGATGTTCAGTGTGCCGGCAATGGTGCGGAAGGCCTCAAGAAATTCAAGGAAAATAAATTCGGGTTGGTCATCACGGATATGCGGATGCCGGAAATGTCGGGCATGCAGGTACTTCAGGGGATCAAAGCAGTGTCTCCGAAGATTCCCGTCATCATGATGACCGCCTATGGATCCATCAACCGTGCCGTGGCCGCAATGAAGGCCGGTGCTTCGGATTATCTCCTCAAACCGTTTTCCCTGGAAACCCTGACGGCTACTGTTCAGAAGGTCCGTGATGCCGGCATGTATCCAGAGAGGACTTCGTGCCGGAAACCTGGAGTGGCAGCCGGTTTAAAAGACAAGGCGATTATTACCCAGGATCCCTGTATGATAGACACCCTGGCCCTGGCCAGGCGTGTTGCAGACAGTGATGCGACCATTCTGATCCTTGGAGAAAACGGCACCGGAAAAGAATTGCTGGCTTCATTCATCCACCAGGAGAGTCGTCGAAAAGCAGGCCCATTGGTGGCGATTAACTGTGCGGCTTTGCAGGAAACGCTTGCGGAGAGTGAACTGTTTGGCTATGAGAGAGGCGCTTTCACCGGTGCTTTTACGCGAAAGGTGGGTCGGTTCGAGCTCGCCAATCAGGGCACGCTCCTGCTCGATGAAGTGAGCGAACTGACCCTCAATATGCAGGCCAAGATTCTTCGGGTGCTTCAAGAGCGGGAAATCGACCGCGTGGGCGGACAACAACCCCAGGCCATCGATGTCCGGATTATCGCCATCAGTAACCAGAATCTTGTCAAGGCCGTCCAGGAGAACCGGTTTCGGGAAGATCTGTTCTACCGGTTGAATGTGCTGCCCATGACATTGCCGCCTTTGCGAGAAAGAAAAAAGGATATTCCGCTCCTGATAACGTTTTTCCTCAAAAAATACAGTCTGATCAACAATCGCCGAATGACAAAAACGGCACCTGCTACTCTTGAATATCTGATGTCTCACCCGTGGCCGGGAAATATTCGTGAGCTGGAAAACGTCGTTGAAAGGGCTGTCCTTATCGGAAACGGAGATACCATGCTTCCGGAGCATCTCAATTTTATCAACACCATGGCAGCATCTAAAGCAACGAGTCCCACATCGTCGGGTGCAACAATAAAAGAGATGGAAATGGCACTTATCCTGGACACGCTCAAGGCCTGTCATGACAATCGTACCCGGGCGGCAGAGCGTCTTGGAATCAGCCTCCGGACACTCCGTAACCGGCTTCGGGAATATGGCATATCGCGGTCACCTGAACCGCACAAATCAACTCACAAACCACAAAATTGATTCCACGATACAATATGCGGCAAAAACAGTCGTTTGAACACCACATATAGGCAATCTTTGCCTATCACCATGGGTCAAAAATGTCTCCAAAACAGACATCTCATAGCCGCATGTAAATTTAATTGTTTTATATCAAGATGTTATTGGTGCATCTCGATTCATGCTAAACTATGGTATGGCAATTGCAATTAATTACCGCCAGTGCAAACCGTATCAGAGGAGATCACATGGGCTCAGAAGGCATTTTCAGTCAGACAATTTCATTCCTGGAGCGGTCACTTGATCTGCGATCCAGGAAGCATGACGCTATTGTTTCAAATGTGGCCAATATCGATACACCGAATTACAAAGCGTTTGATGTCATGGTCGAAGATGAGCTTCAAAAACTGGACCGGTCGACGGGGGCTGGAAAGGGGGTTACTATGGAAACCACCAGGGCCGGCCATATAGAACCGCACAGAAACCCGATTCGCCTGACTACCACCCGGTCTGATGGCGGAAGCGACTCCTATATAGAAAGGCGTGACGGCAACACAGTGGATCTGGACCGGGAAATGGCGGGTATGGCTGAGAACAGTCTCATGTACTCACTTTCCGCCCAGATCATTGCCAGAAAATTTCAATCACTCAGAAATGTCATCGAAGGAGGAAATAAATAGTTATGGGTTTATTTGACGCTTTGACAACGAGCGCTTCCGGTTTGTCGGCCCAGCGGTTGCGCATGAACCTTATTTCGTCCAACCTGGCCAATATCAATACCACCCGGACGGCATCCGGGGGACCTTACGAGCGAAAAGAGCCGGTTTTTGCGGCGCAGCAGGACAGCATGTCATTTCGGGGTGTGCTCGACAGTAAAATGTCTGCAGGCCTGACCCCGGTCAAGGTCGTCGATGTTGTTCCCGATAACCGCCCCCCTATTCTCAAATACGACCCGGACCATCCGGATGCCGATTACAAAGGTTATGTGGCCATGCCAAATATTCAGGTTGTTGAAGAAATGGTCAACATGATGTCCGCCAGCCGAAGTTATGAAGCCAACGTAACGGCCATTAAAACAATCAAGAACATGGTTTTGAAAGCCATGGAAATAGGAAGATAGTCATGACGGTAATAGACCCTTCAGCTCGTGTGGATGCCGCCTGGGCAAATCCCCAGAAACCGGCACAGTTGTCTGAAAAGCCTGCCAAAACCTTTACTGAAATTCTGAAGACATCCATCAGCGAGGTCAATCATCTTCAGCTGGAAACAGACGGCGCCATTCAAGAGCTCGTCTCCGGCAAGGAAAAAAATGTCCATGAGGTGATGATAGCCATGGAAAAGTCATCCCTGTCATTCGAACTGCTGGTACAGGTCAGAAATAAAGTCCTGGCTGCCTATGATGAAATCAAACGGATGCAAATCTAAAGCAATTAAAGGAAACACATGCAAGAAACTTCTCCCGGCATCGGTGATCAATTAAAGGTCATCATTCGAAATCTGGATTCAGGAAAAATGATCGTCATCCTGTTTCTGGCAAGTGTGGCCATCGCAGGTGTGATATTTATGGTAACATGGGCGGGTAAGCCTGACTTTCAATATCTTTTCACGAACCTGCCTCAGGAAGACACGGCCAGCATTATTTCCCGGCTGAAGGAAAAGAATATTCCATTCCAGATCGATGGAAACGGGAGCGCCGTTCTGGTCCCCAAAGAAAACCTGTACGAACTTCGTCTGGAGATGGCCTCCCAGGGTTTACCCCAAGGCAGTCGGATCGGGTTTGAAATTTTCGATGATATCAAGCTCGGGATGACCGAGTTTGTCCAGAATGTCAATTACCAGAGAGCCTTGCAAGGAGAATTAAGCCGAACCATAAACGAGTTCAAGGAGGTAGCCGGCAGCAGAGTCCACATCGTCACTGCTGAAAAATCGTTGTTCGTGGAAGAGGAAGAACCCTCGACAGCTTCGGTGGTGGTGACTTTGCGCCAGGGGAAAAAATTGACCGATAACCAGGTGCAGAGCATTGTTCATCTTGTGGCATCCAGTGTTTCCCGTCTGGACACGGAAAATGTGACGGTGGTGGACAATACCGGCCGTATGCTGGCCGGCAGCCACGGTGAGTCTGTTGTCGGTAAAGTCAGTTCAGAGCAACTGCAATACCAGAGAAAAGTGGAAATGGATCTTGAAAATCGTGTCACGACAATGCTGGAGTCGGTCCTGGGACGTGACAAGGCCACCGTACGGGTATCCTGCCTCCTGGATTTTACGAAAGAGGAACTGACAGAGGAGATGTACCTGCCTGAAAATACAGTTATTAGAAGTGAGCAGTATATGGATGAGCGGACTGGCCGGGACACCGATATCGCCATGGGTATACCGGGTGTGGCCTCGAATGTGAACCCGAGTGACGTGACTGAAGAGGCGAATGTTGGTGGAAACAGCCGCCAGGGATTCCTGCGCCAGGACAGAACACTCAATTATGAAATCAGCAAGGTGATCAAGCGAAAGGTCATGCCGGTTGGAAACCTTCTTCGTCAATCAGTGGCAGTGGTTGTGGATGGCAGTTATCAGATGTCAGATGGCCAGAATAGGCTGGAGAAAGCCAAATATATACCCCGTACAGCAGAGGAAATGGCCAAAATCGAGAAACTGGTCAAACGAGCCATTAATTTTGATGCTGCACGTGGGGATGAAGTGGAGGTGCAGAACATTCTTTTTGAACCGGACCCGTTGCTGGCTGCTACCCCGGCAAAGCCGGCTCCCGAGGAGAGCTGGATGACTAAAATTTCCAAGTTTGAGAAACTAGGGCGGTTTATGGCCCTGGGCCTGTTCTGCCTGCTAACCTTCGTGTTTCTGGTACGGCCATTGATCCGTTGGGTAACAGCATCTTCTCCCTGGGATAACGAGATATACAGCCAGTTGCCAAAAACCATCGCCGAGATTGAACATGAGTATGCCAGGAGCAGCCCCGGATCGTTGGGCGAATTACCCCATGTATCCCAGGCGGCTCAGCTAATGACCAGCAATAACAAGAACTCTGCCAGGTTGCTGCAAGGCTGGATGGGAGATCAGTCATAGATGGACAAAGATTTCCCCCAAGGTTGCAAAATAGTTCAACGCCGTTACACGGCACGTAACAGGAAATTCTGACCCATGGATCCAAGAAAACTAGCCGGGCCCTTAAAGGTGGCTATGCTGATCAACTCTCTCGGTGAAAAAGCGTCCCAGGCAGTTCTGGGTACCCTCAGCGTTTCCGAGCAGGAAAAGATCAAGCGGTTGATGCCGCAGGTCGATGCCATTCCGGTGGAAGTCGTGGATAAAGTGGCTCGGGAATTCATCGAACAGGCCCGGGGCGTAGAGACTGAATCTAATCTGAAAAAAGAGGGTAAAGGATCCGGGAGCAGGCCTTTGGCAGGCACATCCGGACAGAGAGCTTCCGGACGTCTGGGAATTGCCCAGTTCATGGATCCGGACCAACTGGCTCAGATCCTACAGGAGGAGCATCCCCAAACCCTGGCGCTGATTCTATCGTATCTGGATTCTGATGTGGCGGGTGAGGTTCTGGCTCGCCTGCCGACAGATCATCGTGCGGATATTGCGGTCCGGATTGCCAAGCTTGGCAAGGTCAATCCCTGGATATTGGATGAAATCGAAGCATACCTGGCAAGTTCCGATAAACAACGGATACCGGCGCCCCCTCAGGCCGTAGGCGGATTAAGCCAGTTGGCCGATATTATCAAAAACCTGGATGACGACATCGCCGATACCATCATGGAGCACATCGAAAGTAACGATGATGATCTGGCCGAGGGGATCAGCCAGATGCTTTTTGTGTTTAATGATATCGTTATGGTGGATGACAAAGGAATGCAGCAGGTGCTGAGAAATGTAGAAACACAGGATTTGGCCATGGCGCTGAAGGCGGCCGCCGATGAAACACAAGAAAAAATATTTAAAAATATGTCGTCGCGCGCCACTGCCATGCTGACGGAAGAAATTGATTCCATGGGGCCGGTGCGTATGACGGATGTCACCCAGGCACAGCAAAAAATCACCCAGGTTGTTCAAGAAATGGAGAAAAAGGGGGAGCTGATCATCCAGGGTCGAGGTGGAGAAGAATTCATTGGATAGAATTATCAAACCCGGGCCCGGCGCCGGCGTGAACCCTCTTCGGCAACACAAATTTTTGCCCATCGAGGAGATGGTTTCAAGACCGGGAGATGCTTTGTCGGATGCGACCTCCGAAGGTTTCCAAGGAGGACTTGTCCGACAGGAAAACGAATGCCCGACGCTTTCTGGGATGGATGCAATACTTTCGAACAAAATCTCGGCCGGTCAGCAGAATGCTGCTGTTTCTGATGGCCTGGAATCGGGGCACCCGGACCCTGTCAAAGAGCAACTGACCGTGGCCTGCATTCTGGAGCGATTCAGTGAAGCGGTCAGAAGCCTCGAAGAAGAAAGAGACGCGATTTATGAACGTGCGGCTGAAGAAACCGTGAAACTGGCTCTGGCCGTATCTGAAAAAGTTATCAACCATGAGATAAGTGTCAATCCAGGTATGGTTCTGAGCTTGGTACGTAAGGCAATGCGGAAAATTAAAGACAGTCAGTCCATCTGTATCAGGGTCAATCCGGACGATTTCAAAGCACTGAAGCAGGCAGACCTGGACACATCATATCTGGAAGCAACCTTTGAGGGATTCGCATTTCAGACAGATGGTGCCATGGGGCGCGGCGATTGTCTTATCGAAACCCGGCAGGGGAATATAGATGTCAGCATTCGCAATCAGCTTGCTGTTATCGAAAAGGCATTTGCTTCCCTGCATGGAGGTGACATCTGAACCTTGAAAAATATTACAATCTGTTGAACAACCTTGACCCGATTCAGGTTTACGGCAAAATAACGAAAATTGTCGGCTTGGTTGTCGAATCCGAAGGTCCTGTCACCAACCTGGGGTGCGTTTGTGATATTTATGACAAGGAAGGTGAACGGATCACCAGGGCTGAGGTTCTGGGATTCCGGGATAACCATGTCCTGTTGATGCCCCTGGAAGAGGTCAGGGGAATTTCACCGGGTTGCCGGGTCATTGCAAGAGAGGATAGCGCTTACATGCCGGTGGGCATGGGAATGCTGGGTAGAATTGTCGACGGACTTGGAAATCCCATCGACGGGAAAGGACCCATTCCTTTCGAAGCGGAATACCCTCTGTATGCGACACCAATGAATCCACTATCCAGACGCCGTATCGCTGAACCTCTTGACCTGGGAGTCAAAGCCATTAATGGGCTGCTGACAGTGGGTCGTGGCCAGCGCATGGGTATCTTCTCCGGGTCAGGCGTGGGAAAGTCTATTCTTCTGGGTATGATTGCACGCCACACAGAAGCCGATTGTAATGTCATTGCCCTGATCGGTGAGCGGGGTCGTGAAGTCAACGAATTTATCGAAAAAGAACTGGGTTCAGAAGGATTGGAAAAATCGGTTGTGGTGGTGGCTACGTCGGACCACCTGCCCTTGATTCGGATGCGGGGTGCATTTGTGGCGACTGCCATAGCCGAGTTTTTCAGGGATAAAGGCATGCATGTCAACCTGATGATGGACTCTGTTACCCGATTTGCCACGGCACAGCGTGAAATTGGGCTGGCGCTGGGTGAGCCGCCGGCTTCCAAAGGGTATACACCCTCGGTTTTTACGATGATGCCAAAACTGCTGGAGAGAACAGGGGCCTTTGAGGGGCGTGGAACCATTACAGGACTCTATACGGTACTGGTTGAGGGAGATGATTTTAACGAACCCATAGCCGATGCTGTGAGGGCTATTTTAGATGGTCACATTGTTTTGACGCGGGACCTGGCCATGCAGAACCATTATCCTGCCATCGATGTATTGAAGAGTGTCAGTCGTGTTATGGACGATATAACGGACAAGGCGCATCGCGAATTATCCAATGGTCTTAAAAAGGTCCTGGCAACCTATCGCAGAAACGAAGATTTGATCAACATAGGGGCCTACACCGCTGGAAGCAATCCTGATATCGATGACGCCATTGAAAAGAACCCTGCCATCAACCAGTATCTCATGCAGGGGATAGATGAGTGTGCGACCCTGGCAGATAGTCGGCAGGGGCTCGAAGCCATTTTTAACCATAAGCCATAAGCAGCAAGCATTATACAAGCTTATCGCTTAATGCTTAATGCTTAATGCTTAATGCTTAATGCTCAAAAGCTTTAGTGGAGCTATCGTGAGTTTTAAATTTAAACTGGAATCATTGCTGAGTCACCGGCAGTTTCTTGAAGATGCCCTGGAAAAAGAATTTGTTATTATGGGGAAACGATTGTCCGAAGAAAAGCAGGCCGAAAAGCATCTCCAGGAAAAGCACGTTCAGTTGGCGGAGGAATTGAAACAAAATTTGCAGGAACCGAAGCCGGTGTCTGAGAACAGGTTGTATGTCACCTATCTGGCATGCCTGTCGGACCAGATTGGAAGACAACGGCAGAAAGTTCAGATGGCTGAATCAGAAAGGCGTGAAAAAAAAGTCGCCTTGTTGAAGGCCGTCAAAAAGAGAAAAATCCTCGAGCGTCTTAAAGAGACCCATGCGGATCAATACCATCGACTCTACTTGAAAAAAGAGCAGGAAGTTTCAGACGAGGTAGGGATTCAGCAATACAATCGGAAAACAGGATAATACAGTATTTTGGAAACAACATCGGGAACCATGATACCGTTACAATTTGATGTGTCGCAATCTTTATTATTTGGTGAAGGGAAGGTTTTACCCAATAGCGAGGTGCCGTTGGGTTTGCCGCCCGAAGGGGTGTTGTCGGATGTCCCGGTAAGCTTTTCCGCCTTTGTGAGTCTTCTCTCTGGAACCCAGGACGCCACCATGAACGCGAATCCGGCATTTATAGAGGAGCCATCGGACCTTCCTGGAGAGGAACCTGTCACTGATGCAAAAGGGGGTGTCTATCAACAATCGCCGACGCAGCAGGTGCATGAAATGCCGGAAAATATAGGCAGCTTTCCCGGAGATACCGGGATAGATCCAGATGATGTTGTGCCTTCGCCGGATGCAATTCCCGGGGATATGCTGCCCGGTGATGTGACAGGGCAGGATGTTTCAAAAGAGACAATTACGGATAGCTTGTACTTGCAGGTTGGCATTGATCCGGCCGGTGACTCAGGTGACATCTCGGGGTTTAGAGAGGTGGAAACAGCAGGTGAGGGCTTTGTTTCAGGGTCGATTGGGCCACCGACGCTTGAAGGAACACCAATGGTTTCAAGCACTGCTGAAGGTACCGATGAACCCAAGACCGTGGCAGCAGGTATTAACAACGCTACGCCCCTGGTGGAGAGACACGTTCTGATAGCGGGAAGGGATTCAGAAGTCTCTCAAAAAGTGGCCATAATCATTCCGGCCGTAGAGAATGAAAAGGGACCGCAGGCAGGTGTTCGTGACAGGATGTCTTTAGCATCAACAGAGACTTCCGAAAAGATATCAACCAATCGAGCCTTGCTGCTCACCGGACAGGATCATTCCGGGAACTTCCTGGAAGGACGTGACAGCGGTCATTCAGCTCCATCTGATGGAAGCAAACCAGGTATGCCGGATCCGCGGTTTGAGCATGTGGGCGTTCAGCGGGACTCGAATGTTTCCTCGATCAAACCGGAGATAACCGCTCCCGGGGCTTTTCAAAAAAGTGATCCTGATATTTTATTTCAGGTTGAAAAGATGACCTGGCCTTTAACGGGGACACCTGGAACAGGGGTTTCAGAGAAGGGTGAAATCATGGAGGCATCTCGTCTTCCATTGGAGCCGCGTGAGATCCGCACGTTGACCGATATCATCGAAAAAGCGGTCTGGCGCCAGGAAAATGGCCAGTCCCAGGCCAGGATTCAACTCAAACCGGCATTCTTGGGCCACCTGCACCTGAACGTGATTATGGATCAGTTGAAGGTGACTGTTGAAATCAGGGCAGAAACGCTCCTGGCAAGGGATTTTCTTGAAACGAATCTGCACGTGTTAAAGGCAGATCTTCAGCAAGGGGGACTCCAAGTCGACAAAATCGATGTCCTGGTGGACCCGAACCTGAATAACCAGCAGGAGCAGGGCCACACATCGGCCCAAAAACAGATGCATCGTATGAATGGACATTCGGAAGAGATGGTAACCCTTACAGATGATGAATCGGCAGAACCGAAAAAGGTGATTCCTTCAGGCAGAGAGGAAAACCAGATCGACTGTTTTGTCTAACCTGAACTGAGCGATTTTTCCCGAAGAGGTGTGCCGAGATCTTGATGGAGAAGAGTTCGCAAAAAACACAGGCATACCCGTGGATCTGTCGAGGCTTTTTGCGAACCCTCGATCCGCATGAGATCGGTGCAGATCGAGATAAAAATCGCTCAATTCAGGTCTAAGATGCTTTAAAAAAGGAGGTCGTGTAAAGATGGCCATAACTGCGATCAACGCCAATACCATTCCAAGTTCGGAGAACACTCAGTCGACTACCGACGTGCTGGGCAAGGATGATTTCCTGCAGTTGCTGGTTGCCCAACTCCAGAACCAGGACCCGCTCAAGCCCATGGAAAGTACAGAGTTTACCGCGCAGCTGGCTCAATTCAGCTCCCTGGAGCAGCTTTATAATGTCAACGACAATTTGAACGGTCTGGGAGCAAACCAGCTGGCCATGAACAACACCCAGACGATTTCCATGCTCGGCAAATCAGCCTGGGCCTATGGAAATATTATTCAGAAGTCCGATACATCCGATATAGATATTCATTTTGGGTTGAGCGGGAATGCCGTTGAAACCGTTGTAAATATTTTCAACGCCCAGGGAGATTTCGTTAAAACGATTTCAGCAGGTGCCATGGAAGCCGGTGACCGTTTCGTTGCATGGGACGGCACCGACAGCGAGGGCCGCCTTGTTTCAGACGGGCTCTACCAGTTTGAAGTACTGGCGGGTGATGCAGAGGGAGGGGCTGTCTCGGCGGAGACCTTTATCGTCGGTGCCGTCACCGGGGTGACATTCGACGACAACGGTGTGGCCCATCTTCTTATCAACGATATGAGCATACCCATGAACAGTGTTGTGCATGTTGCTGAAACCGAAAATATAGCAGAAACAGGAGCATCCATTTTAACCTATTTTACGGAAAACTGGAGGTGAAATTATGATTGGTTCTTTATACACAGGCATATCCGGGCTCAATGCAAATTCGTGGGCCATGTCCGTCATCGGCGATAATATCGCGAATGTGAACACCACGGGATTCAAAAGCTCGCGTCCGTCCTTTGCCAACCTTCTCAATCAGTCCCTGGCGGGGTATACCGGCAACGAGGTTGGAAAAGGCGTTACCGTGTCAGGGCTGGATGCCAGTTGGAACCAGGGATCCCTTGAAACAACGGGTAATGCCACAGATCTTGCGATTAACGGGAAGGGCTTTTTTATCATGAGTGACAACGGCCAGGAATTTTATTCCCGGGCAGGTGCATTCCATTTTGACCAGGATGGCATGCTTGTGAACAGCGATGGTTTAGTCGTTCAGGGCTGGGATATTTCAACGAGTGGCATTATCGGCGGCGCCACCACCGATGTCACGGTGCCCATGGGCGGTACCGTGCCGGCCCAGAGCACAGGTGAATTTTTGGCCAATGTCAACCTGGATGCAACGGCTATAGATGGTGAAACATTTTCCACATCTTTTATTGTTTATGATTCTCTCGGAAATGATACTCCCCTGACGGTTACGTTCACCAAAACAGTCAACCCGAATGAATGGACCTGGGCGGCGACGATTCCGGCATCCGCCGGCGCCATGGCGGGTGGCGACACCGGTACCCTGACGTTTAATCCGGATGGAAGCCTGGCTGCCGGTGGTGTCGATCCGAGCTTGTCCATCAACTGGAGTACGGGCGCCACCACGCCCCAGGCAGTTTCCTGGGATCTCTATGACGATACCACCGCATCAAATGGATCGGTGACCCAGCATGCCGTACCCAGCATTACTTCTTTTACCAACCAGGACGGATATATGGCTGGAACCCTCCAGAGTATTACCATTAACGAAGAGGGTAATATCTCCGGCACCTATTCAAATGGGCAGATCAGCAGTCTCTATCAGATCGCCATTGCCGATTTTCCGAGTTATGCAGGACTTACCAAGCTGGGAGGTAATCTTTACGCCGCATCTCTCGATTCCGGGCAGGTGCTTCGCGGGGTTCCCGGTGAAGGCAGTATGGGGGGCCTCAGCACCAATGCACTGGAGATGTCCAATGTGGATCTGGCAACGGAATTCGTTCGCCTCATCACCACCCAGCGGGCGTTCCAGGCCAATTCGAGGGTTATCACCACCAGCGATGAGATCTTGAACGAACTGATAAACATCAAACGTTAAAAATAAACCGGCCGCGCTGCAATCAGCGCGGCCGGTTTATTTTCGTTAAGACCATGTTTGATTCTACCTTTTATTGCTGCCCCCGGGTATCCTCCCCTTTCCTTGGCTGTAGGCATTAAGCAGTTTACGACTAATAACGGAAGGCTTACCTAAAACCTAACACCTAAAACTTAAAACCGGTATTCCTTACCGTCAAGTTGTTGACAATATTTTAAAAAATTGACGGTTTTTGTATTTTCCCCCCTGTCATCGGCATTCCACATTTCGCCCGTATGGGTTTGAACCATATATTCCCCCCCGAAAAAACCAATAATTAAAAAATAAAATCAATTGGTTGTACTTGTTCTTCTCTGTGAAGGTTTTTTTTACCGGCAAATGCCATTCGTTGGCATGCTACATGCAAAATACGTATGAAAATCAGATAATTTTCATCGTATGGGGAGTAGCAACACTATGTCGAAAAAACTGATCATTATTTTGTCCGCCGTCATGTTTCTGCTTGTGCTGATGATGGGTGGTGTTTTTTTTATGATGTGGAGCAAGGTCTCCAACACGGCGAGTCAGATAGAACCCGAGAAAGAACCCGAACAGGTAGAGGTCGTGGTTGAGGAACAGCAGGTTAAACCGATATTTCCGCTGAAGTCGTTTATCGTCAATCTCGCCGGAGACAACGGCAAGCGCTATCTTAAAATTAAGATGGACCTGGAGATCGCCAAAGAAGAGCTTAATGACAGCATCCGGCAGCGAATCCCGCAAATCCGTGACAGCATTATGATGATTTTAACATCGAAACGGTATGAAGACATTAAAGACACGGCGGGAAAGATCGCCCTGCGCCAGGACATCCAGAAGCAGGTAAATGTCTTTTTCAAGGAACCCTGTGTTTCAAATGTTTACTTTACAGATTTTGTCATACAATAAGGGTGTTGCAGCATGTCAAATGAAATCTTGTCCCAGGAAGAAATCGATGCCCTGTTAGGTGCCATGGACAAGGGTGAGGTTGATTTGGAGACGAATTCGGAGGCCGTCGTCGAGACGGAAGACTACGATATCACCTCCCAGGAAGTACACATGAAGGATGATTTTGATGCCTTGGCGGAAGTGTACGAAAAATTCACCCGGCATGTAAGGGGCACCCTCGAGGCCCGGCTTCAAACCAATGTAGTGATCCAGGCGGCCTCCAAAAGCATCGTCAAGTATGGCGACTTCATCGGAGCTCATACCCGTCCAAGCGGATTTGGTATCTTTTCTATGACACCATTGATCGGAAAAGGTCTGATGGTTTTCGATCCGCGACTGTTTTTTATCATGATGGATTGTCTGGCGGGTGGAACCGGCAAACCACCCAAGAAGATTCGAGATTTTACACCCATTGAATCGGGTATCATGCGAAGACTGTTCGGGGATATCCTCAAGGACCT
>QMMS01000067.1 GCA_003647375.1 Deltaproteobacteria bacterium | reverse complement strand
CTTGTCATGGGCGCCATTGACCATAAAGCCGATTTTATTGCGGTATCGAGTTTGATCACCACCACTATCCCCCATGTTAGAGAGATCAGAAAAGATGCAGCGGATCGGGGGGATCATACAGTGAAGATTATTGCCGGCGGGGCCGCGCTCAGACAATCAAGTGCGGAATATCTCAATGTGGACTATGTGGCCGATACCGTCTTTGACGGCCTTCATTATATAAGAAGTATTTGAATCATGAAATCTATCGATCGTATAACGTCCGCCATTCGTTTTGAAAAAACAGACAGGGTGCCTGTTTTTTCGCACATTTTTGGATATGCTTCCAGAATAAATCATGTCCCTTTGAAAGACTATTTAAACAGCGGAGAATTGCTGGCCGTTTGTCAATTAGAAGCACGGAAGCGATTTGGCTATGATGGTGTGACCGCATTTGCAGATAATTCTCTTGAAGCTGAAGCGATCGGCTCAAAAATATCTTACAGGGATGATGCCTACCCGCACATTGATGAATACTGTCTAACCAATATTCATGATTGGAAATATCTTTCGATACCCGATCCTGAAAAAGATGGAAGAATGCCCGTCATCATAAAGGCATGCAGAATCCTAAAAGATGAAGTGGGTACAGAGACAGCCGTTGTCGGGACAGTTCAGGGGCCGATGACGTTAGCCGGACAACTTCTGGGATTGGAAAAACTTATTTATTGCATCGTTGACCATCCCAAAGAATTTTGGAATTTATTGAATTTCACCACGCAGGTAATGATTATCTTTGGCAAGGCCTTAATCAATGCAGGGGCTCAAGTCATACATGTTTTCGACCCGTCCTCCTCTTGCTCGGTCATAAACAGGACTGTTTTCAGTGAATACATCCTCCCGCATTTAAAACAGGCCTTCAATGAATATAAAGATTGTGAAGATCCCATCTGCTGGTTAAACATCACCGGCCAGACCGAACCTATTCTGGATCTTTTTCCTGCAACAGGCGCGGATCTGTTTAATATCGATTATCTTGTTCCCATTTCCGTCGCAATGGAAAAATTACCTCACCATTGTATCAACGGAAATATCAAACCATTCAGTTTTGTTTCCGGTGAAGAAAAGATGATCCAGAGGGAAGCAAAAGAACTTATGATGGAAACCCAATTTAGGGGAGGCTTTATCCTGAGCCCTGGCTGTGAGATCCCTTTAGAATCCAAAGGTTGCAATATTGAAGCTATGGTGAAAGCCGTTAAGAGCTGATAGAGGTTAAAATCGCTTGCACAATTTAATTTTATAAAATGAGACCTTCCGGGGAAAAAATACTACAGTCAAAAAAGCACCCAAGAGATGACAGGAAAGAACTGGGTTTTGACTCACATCATCAAACCAAATTTGAAATCCTCTCCGCCCTGATCAAGATCGGCACTGCCATCGGCTTCATGCCCATTGAGCTTAAAACCTCCTTACAGTTTTTTGTAGAAGAAACCAAAAAGCTTTTTGATGCTTATGGTTGCGCGATTTTTTCATTGAATGAAAGTATGAACTTTGACCTGGTTTATGCAGGCCAAACGGATATGGGAAAGCAGCTATTCACGTCTTGTAAGCCCAATGAATGTATCGTTATCAGGGATGAACTGCCCTTTATACTCAAGAATACAAAGAGGAAAGATAAAAGATGCAGGGGATTTGAGTTTGATGGAAAGGTGAAATCTTATGCATGCCTACCCATCTCAACAGGCAAGAAACTGGTTGGTATACTGACAATTTGCAGTTCGAGAAAACATGCTTTTCCCCAGGATCATCTGGAGATGATGTTATCTGTAGCCACCATGGCAGCCTCTGTCATTCAACGGGCACAAATGTTCCATAAAATCGAGGAGGAAAAGAGACGTATAGAAAGGGCCAATAAGGAGATCAATAAATTAAATACGGATTTAGAAACGAAAATTGAAGATTTGGAGGAGGCTCAAAATCAGATTATTCAGACAGAGAAACTGGCTGTGGCCGGTAGACTGGCGGCAGGGGTTGCCCATGAGGTGAATAATCCCATCGGGATTATCATCAACAGGATAGAGTGCCTCCAATCAGAAGCCCAAGAAAAAGGCGTCTCCGATGATCTGATAAAGGATTTAGGCACCATAGGCAAGTATGCCCTCAGGATTTCAAAGATCGTGGAAGACCTCTCCATATTCTCCAGAACCACTTATTCTGAACCCGATTTTACCAAAATCGATATCAATGATATCATGATAGATGTATGCTTCCTTGTGGAACAAAAAATAAGGAAAAAGAAGATACGGCTTATAAAAAAACTATCTCCCGAAAGTCTCTTTGTTATGGGAGATTCGGGCAGGCTGGAACAGGTCTTCATCAATATTATAGAGAATGCCATTCACGCGATTTCAGGTAACGGATCGATAATCGTTTCAACGAAAAAAGAAAATAAATTTATTCAGACCAAGATTTCCGATTCTGGAACCGGCATTTTGCATGAGCATCTCAATAAGATCTACGATCCTTTCTTTACCACCAAAGAGGTGGGAAAAGGGACCGGTTTGGGCCTGCCAATCAGCCATGCTATTGTTAAAGATCACAATGCCTCCATCGGTGTTAACAGCCGGATCAACAAGGGCACGACTTTCACCATCACCTTTCCAAAAGCCTCTGAACTCAATAATGAATAGCCATGACAGTCCATAAAGAAAAAATATTGATCATCGACGATGAAGCGGAAATGCTGGATAATTGCAGTCGTATCCTGAAACGGTCCGGTTACGACTGCTCGCTGCTGCAGGAAAGCGAGAATCTTACCCGGGTCCTTAAAGAGGATCTCCCGGACCTTATATTGACGGATCTGCGGATGCCCAAAAAAGATGGCATGAGTGTTCTCAAGGAGGCAAAAGCAATAGATCCGGACATCCTTGTACTCATGTTTACGGCCTATGGTACAATCGAATCCGCTTTAGAGGCCTGTAAACTGGGTGCCTTCGATTACATCCAAAAGCCCTTTTCAGCAGAACAGTTACGCATTGCCGTCAACCGGGGAATCAAGCAAAAGAGACTATCAGACGAAAATAAATACCTGCGCTCTCAGCTTAAAAAAGCATACGGCTTCAGTAAAATCATCGGTAAAAGCACATCACTCCAAGAGGTCTTAATGCTCGTAAGAAAGGTATCCAATACAGACGCGAATATTCTGATTCGGGGTGATAGCGGGACAGGCAAGGAACTGATAGCAAGAAGCATTCACACAAACAGTGAGCGCCGTAATCGACCCTTTGTACCTGTGGACTGCGCTTCGCTTCCCGAGAATCTGTTGGAAAGTGAGCTTTTTGGTCACGAGAAAGGCGCCTTTACAGGTGCCCACGTTACACGTCCGGGGATATTCGAATACGCCAATGGCGGAACCCTGTTTTTAGATGAAATTGGAGAGTTAAACATCACGCTTCAGTCCAAGCTGCTTAGGGTGCTACAGGAGCGCCAGGTCAGACGTGTGGGCGGAAAAAGGCTTTTAAATGTGGATGTGCGGTTCATTGCGGCCACCAATCAGAACCTGGAGAATGCCATACAGGAAAACAGATTCCGGGAAGACCTCTTTTATCGCGTCAATGTCATTACCATACCCTTGCCATCCCTGAAAAAGAGAAAAGACGATATACCCCTTCTTGCGAATCATTTCCTAAAACACTTCAGCAAGGGCAGTATGAATAAGGTAAATGGGATTTCCAAAAAGGCCATGGAGTTTATGGAAAGGTACCACTGGCCGGGCAATGTGAGGGAGCTTCAGAATGTTATAGAGAGGGCCGTCTCCCTTACAGATTCCAAAATGATTGTCCCGGAGGATCTTCCTGAACAGTTAAGGCTGATCAAGGATCCCGATGCTTTCGTATATTCGATCGGGTCAACTTATAAAAAAGTGAAAAAAGACTGGGTGGATCTCTTTGAGAAAAAATATCTATCCGCCCTTCTAAATCGGCACAATGGCAACATATCAAAGGCCGCCCTGGAAGCCCAGATCAACCGCAAGACCATACATCGCCTACTCAAACGGCACAGACTTACAAAAGACCAGCCCGGATAGAGACTGTGACGCAAATGTCCCAAGCGACACCGTTCTGTCCCACTCTTTTTCAGCAATTATTTCAAATTGTTATAGGGTATTCCTTTTGCATGGGACAAGAATGCCCCGTTTTATTTTCTTCCATTCCCATGCCATTGTTTTTTAACCCGGTCGTTTTTTTATTAACCATTTGAAATTATATCTTTTTCTTGACCTTGAGTGCTGTATAGGTCTAAAGAGTTCGTCGGCACGATCATTGCATTTATGGATACTTGCTATTCTTTTTTGCTCTTCCTTCCATCCACCGAAATGCTCGGCCTGCTGCCAAGCAAGGGCGGCGTGTAATCAACGCGAGGCATAAGCGAAATAAAAGGGAGGAAGTTTCATCAGGGGTTATTGCGATGCCTGAGACAAAATCCATACTGTTTGCCATTTCGGATGAGGGTTTGAAGGGACAGGTGCTGGCTGTATTAAACGGCATCGCGACCTATTCTCTCACATGGGTCGGGGACAGCGGAGATCTGCTCCTCAAAATATTGGATAAAGACATCGATCTGGCCATCATCGATGAGAACCTTGCCGGCATGGCCGGGTCTAAACTCATCAAGATCATTAAAAAAAGCAGGCCCAGAATCCCTTTGATCATCATATCCTCCGGTAATTCAAAGGAGGAATTCGCCAAGGTGCTGGAACAGGGGGTTTTTTACTTTATTATCACACCCATCAACGCTGAGGAATTAGGTCAGGCCGTTGAGAGTGCCCTGAAAGTAAATCTTTAGGTCGTTAAACAGGAGCGAACGATTTGGACGAAAGACTTTCAAAAAGACCTGAAACACGGTCAAGGCAGGCGAGGCTTTTATTTATACTGATTCTTGTACTGGCCGTTTTGTATTCACTTGTTGGGCTGGCGACCGAATCCAGCCAACCAACCAAATCCAGCCAACCAACCGAATCCAACCAACCGACCGAATTCAGCCAGCCAATCGAATTCAGTCACAAAACACATATCGAAAAGGGCGAGGTTTCGTGTGAATTCTGTCATATCTATGCTCGCCGTTCGATCAACTCCGGTGCTCCCGTCATGGCGAGCTGTTTTGGATGTCATAGTGTGATTGCCGGTTCCGATGAAGACCCGCAAAAAGCCATTAAAAATCAGGATGCCATTAAAAAACTGTTGGAATTCAAACCAAAGAAAGAGTCAATTCCCTGGAAAAAAATTCATGATTTGCCTGATTTTGTTCACTTTTCTCATAAGCGTCATATTCAAATCGGCTTTGACTGCACGGAATGCCACGGGGAAATTGGTCAGCAGGACGTTTTATCCATGCAGACCATGATTACGGATTTAAGCATGGGGTGGTGCATGACATGCCATATTGAGGGTCGACAGACAGTTGACGGCAAAATTGCCGGTCCGGTTCGAAAAACCAGGGGCGGAACAATTATTACGCAGACAGCGGCACAACCGCCGGACGGAACTGTAATAGGATCAAAAGACTGCTACACTTGTCATAAGTAATAAGGAACAGGGATGAAAAATAGCATTAGCCGCAGAAATTTCCTAAAAATGTCCGCACTGGGCGGAGCAACAATGGTTGCTGCCGGGTGCTCCGATCCCATCGAAAAACTGATTCCATTGCAGGTACCTCCCTATGACTATGTGTCCGGTGTTTCCACCCATTTTGCCACGACTTGCCTGGAATGCTCTGCCGCTTGCGGATTAATCGTAAGAACACGTGAAGGAAGAGCCATTAAAGCCGAAGGAAACTCCCGACATCCAATAAATGAAGGACGAATTTGTCTGCAGGGGCAGTCCGCCCTCCAGGGACTTTACAGCCCGGCAAGGGCGGCCGGGCCGATGGCTGTTACTAACGAAAAGCGGCGGGGTGTTAGCTGGAAGGAAGGAAAACAACAACTGGTGGATAAGCTGCAAGAGCTGAAAAGCAAAGAGG
This sequence comes from Deltaproteobacteria bacterium, assembly GCA_003647375.1. Next base: position 10,971 of record QMMS01000067.1, on the reverse strand, counting down.
GTGGTATCCTTTATATCGGTCCTCCCCGAAGCGGCAGCTTCCCTGAGATGCTGAACGACTGGATTGAAGGCATGGGCGGCGGAACATCTCTGGAATTTGATTTAACGCCGGTGAACAGCTTAAAAACAGCCAACCGTATCGTGTTTGGCAAAGACGAAATTCCTCATTTTGCGATTGATAAAGCCGAACTGTTGATCAATTTTGGGGCTGATTTTCTGGAAAGCTGGCTGAATCCCATTCAGATGACCAAAAACTATACCAGAATGCATCGTTATCAAAATGGAAAAAAAGGCACATATATTCATATTGCGCCTCACATATCTTTGACCGGTACCAATGCCGACGAATGGCTCTCCTGTCCGGTGGGCTTTGAAACTTCCATTGCGTTGGCTCTCAGCCGTATTCTACTTAAACGGGCCGGACATCTCTCTATCGATGAGAAACAACACCTCCAGACGTTTCTCAATGGTTTTTCCGAAGAGAAAATAGAACAACAAAGTGGGCTGGCCGCCGGCACACTCATACGGTTGGCCGATGCGTTCGGGCAAAACGGACGCAGTCTGGCGATAGCTGGAGGAAACTGCAATGCCGGCATAGATGCCACCCGGTTACAAATCGCCGTCAATATTCTCAACTATGTGGCGGGTAATATGGGGAATACCGTTGTTTTCGGCGCAGAGTACCGCGTGGGCGGCAATAATATGACGGATTTGGAAGCGGCTGTCACAGCCATGAAAAATGCCCGCTATCAACTGGTAATTATCGAGAATGTTAACCCGGTATTTACGCTTCCCGAAAATTCGGGTTTCAAAGATGCCTTGGCAACAGTTCCATTTGTCGTTTCTCTGTCTACGGAGAATGATGAAACCTCCGAACTTGCCGATTTGCATCTGCCGACGGCTCATTTTCTAGAGAGCTGGGGCGACGCCCGACCCAGAAACGGTGTTTTTTCCCTGCAGCAACCGGTCATGGCGCAAGTACCGGCATTTGACACCGTGGAAGTCGGCTCCTTGATGCTTGAACTGGCCCGGTTGGTCGGTAACGACGGTTTTGAAGCACCGAATTACCGCAGTTATATCAAAGGTTCGTGGAAAATTCTGCATCAAAAACTCGACATCTCTCTGCCGTTTACGCAATTCTGGAAGCAATCGCTGCAAAAGGGTGGACACTATGAAGACTTCAAGCCGTCAAACATTGCTCTTAACAGCGATGTCTATGCGGTTGCGTTTTCAGCCCCGCAGAAAAAAACCAATGGACTCAGCCTGTTGGCCGTTAATTCGAATCTGCATAATGCCAATGCCAAAGGCGGTAACAGATCGTGGCTGATGGAAATACCTCATCCCGTTACCCAGGTGGTCTGGGATTCCTGGATTGAACTGCACCCCGATACGGCCGTCAAACTCGGGATACGACACGGCGACCTGGTCGAAATTGCAAGCTCTTATGGAAAAGTGGAAGCGGCTGCCTGGATTTTTTACGGTATCGATAAAAATACCGTGGCCATGCCCGCAGGCATGGGTAGAAAGGTACCCTTTCCCAATTACAAATCCAGCCACGGGAAAAGTAAATTACTGCCTATCCTGGAATCAGAATCGGAAGTTAGCATCGATGAGAAAACGGTCGGTGTCAACGTCATGACCCTCCTGCCCTGGCGCAAAGACAACCTTTCAGGTGATTTTGTTTTTGCGGGGGAAAGTGTGAGCATCAAACCTACGGGCAAAAAAGCCTATCTGGTAACCATGGACGGGCAGTATCGTAAGGATATAGAAACGCCTGATACTGAAGACAAAACCGGATTTGGCGACCGCAGTCAGAAGGGTCGGGGGCTTATACAGGTGATGCCCATCGGCGGCGATGAAAAGCAGCATGAGGAACTTGCTCAAAAACATCACGGCAAGCAACGTTTTTATACGCTAACGCGTAAGGACAAGAAGAGTTTTTATGATCCCATGGCGGAAAATGTCGGTAACGCCGTGAAAAAAGCGGGTAAGCAGACACCTGTTTATCTCGACCCCTACAAATGGGAAATGATCATTGACCTGGATCGCTGTACCGGTTGTTCCGCTTGTGTGGCGGCTTGTTATGCTGAAAACAACATCCCCCCGGTCGGGAAGGACCGTTCGAATATCGGAAGGGAGATGAGCTGGCTTCGGATTGAGAGATATTTTGAAAAAAACAAACAAACCGGACAACTGGAAACCTATTATACACCACAGATGTGCCAGCAATGCGATAATGCCGGCTGCGAACCGGTCTGCCCCGTGTTCGCCACCTACCAGACTCCCGACGGTTTAAACGCCATGGTTTATAATCGCTGTGTCGGCACCCGTTATTGTTCAAACAATTGTGTCTATAAACAGAGACGTTTTAACTGGAGGAGTTATCAGTTTCCAAGCCCGTTGCACATGCAGCTAAATCCGGCTGTCTCAGTCCGTTGCAAAGGGGTGATGGAAAAATGTACTTTCTGTCATCACCGGATCAGGGAAATGAAAGACCTGGCCAAAGACCAGGGGCGGGACGTAAACGATGGTGAAATTCAGACAGCCTGCCAGCAGGCCTGCCCTGCCGATGCGATTATTTTTGGAAACATTATGGATAATAACAGCAAAATAAAACGGATAAAGGAGAAAAACCGGCGCACATATATTCAACTGCCCGAGTTGAACTTTCAGCCGGCAATCACCTATTTGAAAAAAGTGAATCATCATAACACAAAAGCATAAGGAGGCTCTTTGAGTCAGCTTTCGTACGGAAATATCAATGATAAAGTTGTAAACTCCATGGAACCACCCGGGAAGTCCTGGATGGTCAGTATGGTTCTGATTCTCGGGGCCTTGAGTATGGGAGTCTTTGCCTGGGCCATTCAGCTCAGGCACGGCCTGGAGTGGAGCGGAATTAACCACCCCATTGGCTGGGGGGTTTATATCACTAATTTCGTTTTCTGGATCGGAATCGGTCATGCCGGGACACTGATTTCAGCAGTGCTTTATCTGGTGAGAGCACCCTTCCGTAATTCCATCTACCGGGCGTCCGAGGCCATGACGGTTTTTGCGGTAATGACAGCGGGCCTTTTTCCCCTCATTCATCTGGGGCGAGCCTGGTTTGCTTACTGGCTTCTGCCGTATCCCAACCAACGCGAATTGTGGGTGAATTTTAAATCTCCCCTGCTGTGGGATGTTTTCGCTATCTCGACATATATGTCTGTTTCCATCGCTTTTTTTATTCTAGGGCTGATTCCCGATCTGGCAACGGTACGAGATGAATCCAAGGGGATAAAACGCTTCCTTTACAGTATTCCGGCCCTCTGTTTCAGGGGAACGAATCACCAGTGGCTGCATTATATGCGGGGTTATCTGCTTTTCGCCGCTATTGCCACCCCGCTGGTTTTTTCCGTACATTCGATTGTATCCTGGGATTTTGCCATGTCCAGTCTCCCCGGCTGGCATTCAACCATCTTTGCACCCTATTTCGTGGCCGGAGCCATCTTTTCCGGTTGTGCCATGGTTTTGACGATAATGATTCCATTGCGCCAGGCCTTTCCCGGTTTTAAAGAGATTATCAAGGTTAAGAATCTGGAAGGTATGGCCAAGATGATCATCTTTACCAGTTTAATTGTCACCTACGCTTACATCGTGGAATTTTTCATAGCCTACTATAGTGGATCACCCTATGAGAGAGCGCTCTTCTGGTTTCGGCCCTTTGGAGAGATGAGCCACTATTTTTGGCTGATGGTTTCCTGCAATTGCATTGTGCCGCTTACGCTCTTTGTCAAAAAGATTCGAACCAATATTCCCGCTCTGTTTATTATCTCGCTGCTGGTCAATGTCGGCATGTGGCTGGAACGTTTTGTGATTGTCGGCACTTCCCTGGCCCATGAATTCGTTCCGTTTGCATGGGGGAGTTACCAGTTTGAGTGGGCGGAGATATGGATCACCATCGGAAGTTTTGGCTGGTTCTTCATGTGGTTTTTTATCTTTGTAAAAATTATGCCTTCCATCGCCATCGCTGAAATGAAAGAAACGCTAACACCACCATTCAGGAAGAATTAATGAAGAAAAAATTTTTAGGAGCCTGGGCAACCTTCGAGTATCTGGATGATACCTGTGCCGCCATTAAAGAACTGAAAACCGAGGGATACGATCAAATAACCACGCATACGCCGTGTCCAAGACACGAAATCGATCATGCCCTGGGTAATCCGCAAAGTCGCGTTCCCTTTGCAACTTTGGCCGGAGCCGTTCTCGGGTTTGGTCTGGCCGTGCTGATCATCACGAAGATGGGACTCGATTGGATCCTACCGGTATCCGGCAAACCCATTATATCCGTGCCGATTATGGGACCCATCGCCTTTGAACTTTCGGTGCTTGTAGCTATCTATTTTACAATGGGGGCCATCTTTTTCATGATCGTGTGGGATGCATGGAGGCATCCGGTTCCCAAGAGTCGCAAATATAAGGATTACAACCGATTTATGCGTGACCGCTTTGGTATTGTGGTAGCCTGTGGGAACGACGACTTGATGAAGATAGAGGCTATTTTTAAAAATCATCAGGCAGAGGAGGTAACTCTTGAGAATTAAAATCCTGCTGCTTGCCGGCATTTTTCTGTTTATCGCGGCCGATCTCCCGGCAAAATCGACATTGTTTAATATCGTTACGGACATGTTCAACCAGATCAGTCTCAAGCCCCAGGAAAAGGGAAGCATGAATACGTTTGTGGTTGGCGCTGTATCCATCGATGGCAGCGAAATTGAGGATCCGAACGATCGCTTCAGTCGCATCATCGAGGATATCATCTCCGAGACGGCAACTCCCAATCCTGTTATGCCGGTGGATACGGTGTCTCTTGCCGACGGGAAAAAGAAATTCAACACCTTTTGCGCCCTATGTCACGGAACAAACCGGGAAATCAATAAAGAGGGCTTCGCCAAAACCAAAATCAACGAACTGGGCATGATTGCGCCCGCCGTTATCACGTTGACGCCATATTTCAATGATGGTTATATCTATCATAAGGCCAAGTACGGAGGCTCGGTGATGCCTGCCATGGGATATGCCGTGACCACCCGGGAAAGATGGAATATTGTCAATTACATTCGTGAACTGGAGAAGCAGGAATGAGTCGAGATAATGAAATGAAAGCCCTGCTGGAACAAACCCGTTTTAGCATTAACGATCGGCTGCAAAAGCTTCTTTTGTTTTTTATCGTTATCGGTATTGTTGGTTTTGTGGCCGGACTGATCGGAAACAGAGCCCACCAAGCTTGGCAGGCATTGCTTGTCAATACCCTGTTCTTTAGTGGTATCGCCCTGGGCGGTTTGGCTTTTTCCGTAATTTTCACCATCACCAGCGCACAATGGGGCCGACCGATCAAGCGCTTGGCAGAGGCGTTGAGTGTTTTTCTGCCCATCGGAGCGCTTCTGCTTTGCCTGCTTTTTTTCGGTGCCAATCATTTTTTTGAATGGATGGATCACGACAAAGTTATTCATGCCAAGGAAGGATGGTTGAACTTTCCATTTTTTATCATTCGTAATGTGGTTTTTCTGGGAGTATTCATTGCCGTCGGCGGTTATTATCTGAAAACTGTGATCCGGCCGGATATCGGACTGGCCGGAACACTCGGAGATTTCCGCAACACCTTTACCGACAGATTTGTTAAAAATTACGGCTCGCAGAAGAAGGAGGAAGCCGTAGCGGAAAAAAGAGCCAAAATACTTGCGCCCCTATTGGCACTGCTTTTTTTCTTTTTCTGCACTCTCTTGGCGTTTGACTGGATGATGTCCATCGACCAGGAGTGGTTCAGCACAATGTTCGGCGTGCAATACGCTATTTCAAACCTGATCGGAGCCGCCGCCGTCCTGTTGATTGTTGCCGGAATCGCCCGGAGAAATTTTAATTTGGATGACTATATCACCATCGAACGTTATCACGACCTGGCCAAACTGACGTTTGCCTTTTGCGCCCTGTGGACCTATCTGATCTTCTCCCAGGTTCTGGTTATCTGGTATGGAAACCTTCCCGAAGAGACCCCTTACCTGATTCTTAGAATGCAGTCCGTGGAATGGGGATGGATGTTCTGGTTTATTTTGATCCTGTTGTTTATTATTCCCTTTTTCGGATTAATGAGCCGCACCGCCTGCAATTCCATCTGGTTTTCACGGTTGATTGCCGTGGACGTTCTTGTCGGGCTCTGGTTGGAAAAATATTTCCTGATTGTACCTTCCATCCAGGAAAATCAAGCGAGTGCGGGGTTGATAGATGCAAGCGGCGGACTTCCGGGTTTTGTACCAAACATTTTTGATGTCTCAATTACACTGGGTGTATTGGGTATTTTTTTATTGAGTTATTTCTGGTTTCTACAACGCGTGCCGGCGGTCCCTATTTCGGACGCTCTTTTTTTAAGAAATCCGACGGACCACTAGCGACGTGCCAATAAGGAGATAATGTGGATATTATAAATATGGTTTTCCCTTTGATCGCCTGGTCTGTCTGTATTTTGCTATTATCCCTTCCGGGACTGTTCGGGGCGGTGTTTACATTTTCTTTGCTGGGGCACCTGACCCAGATTGTTTTTAAAAAGAAATCGTTGCGGGTTGAACGATCGTAGATCAAGGATTTTCCATTTAAGCAATGGTTGAAATTTATGCGGGATATTTTTCAACCACCCCCATCTGCTACTGATAACCCACAGGCAGGCTTTGAGATTTAACCGAAAGATAGATGGGGACATTTTATCAAATTATTTCAAAGATGAGGAAAGGAGGATCAGATGTCAAACAAATTGAAAAATGCACTTCAACTTGTTCTTATCAGCATGATCGTTTTGGGATTGTGCGCGGCTGTCAATGCGCAGTCTCTGGAACAGGTTATGACGGAAAGAGGGCTTTCCCAGGCGGACATACTGGCCGCAGCCAAAACGTACACCCCAACCGGGAAACTGGATGAATATGTTGTCTTCTCTTCCGGGGGGCAATCCGGACAGGTGATTGCTTATGGCGTGCCCTCCATGAGAATTCTGAAATACATTGCGGTTTTCACCCCAGAGCCCTGGCAGGGGTATGGCTACGGTGATGTTGAAAGTATGGCAATCCTAGACCAGGGCAGTATTAGAGGCAAGAAAATAACCTGGGGAGACACCCATCATCCGGCACTATCGGAAACCAATGGAGAATACGACGGTCAATACCTCTTTATCAATGACAAAGCCAATCCCCGCGTGGCGGTTATCGACCTCAAGACCTTCAGTACGATTCAGATTGTACCCAATCCGGTTATTAAAAATGAACATGGTTCGGCGTTTGTTACGCCCAATACGGAGTATATTCTGGAAGCCTCCCAGTATCCTGCGCCTTTTACCAACGATTACGTGTCGCTGGATGAATTCAATGAAAAATATCGCGGTGCCATGACCATGTGGAAATTCAATAGGAAGAAAGGGAAAATAGCCCCGGAGAACTCTTTTACCGTTGAATTACCTCCTTACTGCCAGGACCTGTCAGATGCCGGCAAAAAAATCAGTGAAGGCTGGGTCTTTACCAATTCCTTCAACTCAGAACGATATGTGGGTGGATTTGGACCGGGTAACACCAAGTGGAAAGACAGATTGCCGCATGAAGCCGGCATGTCATCAAAAGATACCGACTACCTGCACATGATCAATCTGGAAACCGCTGAGAAACTTTTCAAAGAAGGGAAATATACCAAGATCAACGGTCATCCGGTGATCTCCATGAAGACCATGGTTGCCAACAACGCCCTGTTCCTGATCCCGGAACCCAAAAGTCCTCATGGGGTTATGATTGATCCTTCCGGGCAGTATCTAACGGTCTCCGGAAAACTGGATACCCATGTATCCGTATACGATTTCAAAAAGATGATGAAACTGATCGAAAGCAAGCAGTACGACGGCAAAGACCCGTACGATATTCCTATTCTCAGTATGAAGGACTCCCTGCACGGACAGGTGGAATTGGGTCTGGGACCGCTGCATACACAGTATGACAAGGAAAAAGGGATTGCCTATACCTCCTTGTTCGTGGATTCGGCTATTGCCAAATGGGACTATCTGAATTTAAAACTGATCGAAAAGGTGGCCATCCATTACAATGTGGGACATTTGGTCTCAGCCGAAGGTGATACGGTTTCACCTGATGGCAAATACTTGATCGCGCTTAATAAACTGGCCATCGATCGGTTTCTGCAAGTCGGACCGCTGCATCCACAGAACCATCAATTGATTGATATTACAGCGGGTCAGCCCATGAAGGTGATTTATGATATGCCGTTTCCTTTAGGAGAACCCCATTACGCGGTCATGATCAAGGCCGACAAGCTAAAACCCATCAAACGTTACAAGCAAAAATGGTTCAAACATCGTGTGAAGCCGGGCAGGGAAAAAGTGGTCAGGGAGGGAAACAAGGTTACCATTCATTCTTCGTTGATCCGGAGTCATTACAGCCCTGAAATTGTAGAAGTGAACGTCGGCGATGAAATCACCTGGCACGTGACCAACCTGGAAAGAGCTCAAGATGAGACCCATGGCTTTTCCATTTACATGTACAACATTAACGGCAGTCTGGAGCCCGGCGAAACCAATACCTTTAAGTTTAAAGCGGACAAGGAGGGTGTTTTTCCGTTCTATTGCACGGAATTTTGCTCCGCACTGCATTTGGAAATGATGGGATATCTGCTTGTTAAACCGTAAATCTTATGGAATCGTTTTTTCTAATGTGGAATTTTTCACAATATATTCTACATTTGACCGATAACAAAGGGAGATGACTCATGAAAACAAACATTATGAAACCGATCTCTTTATTTATTGTGCTGATTGCGTTTCTGTGTCTGACCGGAAACGTATCCGCCGCAGAAAATTACAAACTGGACTATCAGGCAAAAGTGAAACAAAACGACGGCACTATCGGGATTATTGCCGGCGTGATAAACTATGTATGTCCCAAACTGGTTCCCGGATCCACCAAGATTTGCAATCCTGATGACCCTGTGGGATCTGCGGTGGGCGTACAAAAATACATGGAACAAAACTGGGACAAAGAAGAGGACGATATTGAAGATGCCGAAATGCCGGAGCTGCTGAACAAAAAAGCCGCTTTGCAATTCTGGGATGCGGTGGAACAGTTTAAGATGCATTATCCATATCGGGAAAAAGCTGCAAAAGCCGCTGAGAAAGATGATTGGTACAACGCTTTCCTCAACGAGGAAATGGCCTGGCAGTATCTGGTCAAATGCGCCAGTCGTGGGATTTTTGCCAAGAAGATTGTGGATGGTGAATAAGAAGCTGAATCCGTTGGCTGTAATGAATTCCTTGGCTTGTTACAGTCGGCGGAAGCTTTGTCAACGTACCTTTTTTAGGTATTGAAAACAGGACAACTCATGAAAATATTTTTTCTTTTAACGACAGCGTTTTTATCACTCGTAGGATTTTTTCCGACAGCCAACGTCTTTGCGGAAGATACGGCTCTGTTATTTGAAAAACTGACCTGCAATACCTGCCACGGTCCCGCGGGAAAGGGCATGGTACGTACCGAAACAAAGGAAAAATATTATCTGAAAAAAAAACAAATGTACCGGGATATGATAAAGGAGGGAATGTCGGTTGATATAGTCAAAGAATTAAGGCCCTTGTACAAGAAAAAATTCAGTGATAGAGAGGAATTTATCCTGGCCATTGAAGCGCTTATAGGAAAAGCGGATACCGACAAGTACAAGGATATCATAATCAATATTGGTGGAAGGGTCTATTGGCACAAGGGAGACCTTGTCCCCGGGTTTGAAGATTATCCCAGGCATGCCGGCAACAAACAGTTATATCTGTATCGTCAAATGAAAGACATACTCGAAGGGAAAAGAACAAACGGCAACTCAGAGGCTATGAGAGGCATAAGGCCCTTCATCGATAATAATAACATTACAGATGATGACTTTATGCGCATCGCCGAATACTTATCTAATGTTAAATAAGGAGGTAACATATTTGAAAAACAATATTTTGATGAAATCCTGCAAAACCCTAATCATAGTGATTTTAGCACTTTTTCTGATTGCCCTCTCAATTTACGCCGCCGAGGGAGAGAAACCCATGAGTGCCGAAGAGATGAGGAAGGCAGCTGCCGAGAAAGCCGCCGCCCTTGCCAAGCCGCCTCCCGGTGGCAAGTGGAAAGCCACCGCCGAAGAAGCTTTGGAAGCGTTGAAACTTGAAGGAGATGTTGAGGAAGGTGAAGAAATTTATACGGTTTGCGCCGCCTGTCATTTTCCCACCGGCTGGGGTGACCCCCTCGGGGTCTTTCCGCAGCTCGCCGGTCAACACACAACGGTCATGATTAAACAGATCTCCGATATCCGAGCTAAAAACCGTGACAACCCAACCATGTATCCTTTTGCCATGCAAATAGAAGGTGCCCAGGATATTGTCGATGTTTGCTCCTATATTCAAACCTTGAAAATGAATCCGAATCCAAGGGTAGGACCGGGGGGCGTAGACTGGATGTTATCCAATCTGCGCAAAGAGGTGTGGCCCATGTCCCTTGACAAGATTCAGCAAGACGTTGGAAATGAAAATTTTAAGAAACTGAAAAGCATTGAAGAAAAGGAATTTAAAAGCAAAAAAGAATTTCTCGAGGCATTAACAAATACTATCGGCGCCGGGGAATTGGAAAAACATGAGGCAGTGATACTTAAAAACGCGCATTGGGAAACCGACCTGGACTTAGGCAAAACACTCTACGAGAAAAATTGTGTTAAGTGCCATCGCGATCATGGCCAGGGCAACTATCAAGAAACTATGCCGGTCATAGAGGGCCAGGTGGTCGAGGCTGACAAGCCGGCAACTGAAGCAGCATATTACCCGGTCATAGCGGGCCAGACCTATCTCTATTTGCTCAGGCAATTCAGCTGGATTCAGATAGGGAAAAGGAGAAATGCCAATCCCGATATGGTCAAACAGATCAAAGAG
>QMMS01000066.1 GCA_003647375.1 Deltaproteobacteria bacterium | reverse complement strand
GTTGTGGTCCACAAACACGATACCGTCCTTATCCCGTCTGGTCATGGCGCCGGTGGGGCAGGCTGCCACGCACCAGGGGTTCTGGCAATGGAAACAGGGCATAAAGATATAGGAAGCCCGTGGAACATTATCGATGAGTTGTGGGCCGACTTCTATAATTTGACAAAGTCGCGGCCCCACGGACAAAGACTTGTTGCTTTTACACTGGATTTCACATGCATGACAGCCAATGCATTTCTTGGTATCCTGTATCAGGTAGTATTTGCTCATTCAGTCCTCCATAAAATCGTTTTACGATTTTACTTTTTAAATAAACGTGTAGATCCGTCTGCCCGATGTCATGCGGGTTTGACATTCACAAAAGTATCGTGCAAAGCCGGGCTCCCGCCGATCATGTCTGATGTGTTCTCCATCAGCACTGAGTCATTGACGCCTTTGTTGTAGGATCGTGAGGCCTTTTTGGCTTCATGGCCGAACCCGTGCAGCATGAATACGGCTTCGGGGTGAATCAGGTCTGTGGCCATGGCCTTGATGGTGCCGGAACCGCGACTGGAGTAAACTTCCACCATATCTCCGTTGTTGATGTTGAGCGCTGCTGCCTTTTCCTTGTTGATCCAGAGCACATTTTCCGGTGATATTTCATTCAGGTACGGGTTATTCTGTGTAGAGCAATGCGTGTGCAGTGCATTCCGCCCCGTGGTGAGTCTGAATTGACCTTCAGGTGGTGAAGGCATGGCTTCATACTCCGGAAACGATTGAAAGCCGGCATCTTCAAGCAAGGAAGATTTAAATTCGATTTTACCGGAAGGTGTCTTGAATTTGATCCCGTCCTTTCGATCCCAGAAAATCTGCTTTTTGCCATAGGCCACAAAGCCCTTGGCATTGAAGTCTTCTCTTGCGAATCCCGTTCCCTCCAGTTGCCACTTCACCAGGTCTTCCATGTCTTCAAACGGGAAAAACGAACCGATTCCAATGCGCTCGCCGATCTGCTTGAGGATCATGGCGCCCTCGCGGGTATCATATCGCGGTGTGACAACCTGCTGTCTGAGAAATATCTGTGGTTTGAGCCCATTGGCCTGTTGCACGCAGTCGGTCCGTTCGAGGTAAGTCGATTCGGGAAGAATGACATCGGCATACCAGGCAATATCACTGTAGTTGATATCGATGGCAACGATCAGGTCCAGTTCATCCAGCGCCTTTTTGGTCAGATTGGTGTCTGCAATGGACATGATGGGGTCAAACCGGAAGGCGATGAGCGCCTTGATAGGGTAGGGGTCTTTATTGAGGATGGCATACGGGAGCATCTGGCCGACGCCATGGGCCGGATCAGGCAGGGGGAAATCCGGGGTTCCCACCTTGTCGAAGCGGGGGACGCCGATTTTCTCAAATTTTTGTTCCGTGAGCTTTCTGGCGGGTTTGCCGCCCTCTTCACCGGGCCCCTTTTTAATAAAAAATCCACCCTTGGCTTCGATGCTGCCCATTAGAGTGTTCAGTATCATGATGGATAGGCGCATATAGATTTCATTGGCATGGTTGGCGCCGCGGTAACCGAAATGAAAAATCACATGGGGTGCTTCCTGGGCGATTTCCCTTACCAGCTGTTCGATTTCATGGGCCGGTATGTCTGTCTCCTTTTCAGCCCATTCCGGTGTGTAGGGCCCGATAAACTCCTGGAGTTCGGAAAGGCCGATCACCCAGCGGTCAACAAATGCGCTGTCATAAAGCTGGTCCCTGAGTATCACGTGTATCAGGGCATAGTTGAGTGCCAGATCGGTTCCGGGACGTATCATCCAGTAGCGATGAGATTTGGTGGCGGTTTTGGTCACTCTAGGGTCGATATAGGTGAGCTTGGCGCCCTTTTCAAGCGCATCCATCAAATTATTGACCGGTTTGACTTCGATAGCTTCGAAGAGATTGCGCCCGTACATCACGATGTGCTTGGTGTTCTTGTAGTCCATGCTCATCTGTGCATCCGTGTATCCAAAAAGGGATCGACAGGCTGTATTGACGGATCCCTTGCAGAGGGCATCGTGGGTAAAGTGGTTGGGGGATTTGATCGCTTTCAAGAAAGTCTTGCTCACATGGGTTGCCAACTGCGTTCGTTCTCCCAGAACAACACTGTGACCACCGTATTTGTCGATTACACCCTTCAATTTTTCACCCACCATGTCGAGCGCCTCATCCCAGGAAGCCTTTCGAAAGTGGCCCGATCCCCGTTCTCCAACCCGGATCATCGGCGACTGTAACCTTTCATTGTCGTAGAGAAGTGAGATACCGGCAGCTCCTCGCGGGCACAGACTTCCCTCCATTCCAGGCACAACCGGACTTCCTTCGATCCACTTCACCTGGCCGTCTTTAACCTGTACTTTGATGGGACAGCGTACAGAACACATGAAACATAACGTGTACACTTCTTTTTCCATAGTTTCCTCCGAAATTAATTCATTTGCTGGAAATTAACAATAAACCCAGTCATATTTGAACCCTAATCAAGTATTTATCGAAAATTGATTTTCATCTGTGACTCTGGAAGTCTTTATCCATATCAATGTCGTAAATAAAATTATTATACATATAACTGGATAGACAATAGCAATATTCATACCAGCAATTGCGGATTTGGGGGTCCTTTGGTTTATTTTTCTTATCTTAAAATAGTTAATATTTACATGATGTTGTTCAATTATCAAGATAAATATCTTACCCCGGTAACGGTTGATAACGCAAGGTTAACAGGACAAGATGAATTAAAAGTATGGCATCGAAATAATTTTATTGCGCTCAGCTTTTTGCTTTAAATTGCGGCTATTCCTACAATTCATTCCTGGGTGCAATATTTTAATTGCGCTAAGACCGGCAATACCATTTGGAAGGAAAAAGAATATTTCATGGATCTCAAAGTGATAACCAACATTTTAACTGATAGATAATAAACAGTATTTTTAATTGATATCCGATGAAAACCCATTGGTTTCGATCATAGTAGCTGTAGTGGCATACAGTTTGCTTCGGATATGAGATTGTTCTGTATACTTTAATTCCTCAATTGAGGACTAGAAGCTCTTATGTTCAATGTCAATTATTATATCGATCAAATCATGAAAATCGTTTCCACGCGGTTTGGCAAGGTTTTCTTCAGCATCCTGGCCGGATCGATAGGGGCGGTTATTCTGGTACTGTTTCTTTCCGGCATGACGCTGAGTGCCGGCGTCGGAAATATTCTGCCGGTCATTATCGGATTCAACACAGCCCTTACCGGCTACATGGTACTCGAGAAAACCCGAGATAGCTTCAAATACAAGCGGGTGATATCCATCGGATCGGGGGTGGCCATGGTCCTTGCTACAGCCGCATTTTTGAATATCATGTATTTTCGTGGCGCCGGTGTTTTTCTCATTAGTATGCAAGAATTGGCTACGCTGCTTTTTGTGGGAATTGTAACCAGCGGGCTCGGCGGTATGCTGGCCATAAAGTATTTCAACCTGAAAAAATAGATATAAGGTTTAGATTGCACCTTTAAATTATGTGTACCGAAAGGAGGGGAGGACATTCACATTTTTATCAGTTTTAATTTCATATGACTTCAACAACCCATTTAGTAGGAGGATCTTAATGAAAAAAATTATCTTTCCAATCACATTGTTTTTAATGATAATTGCACTGTCCGTACCTGGTTTCAGCGCAACGACAGCCACCATTTCCGACAGCGAGTTCAAGGCCGGTGACACGGTTACCATCGAAGGCACGATTGAACCGGGTGCGGACTTGTACATTGTAGTGGCCATGCAAGACCTGTTCGCCCCAAAGGACACAAATGGCGTCCATGAGGTCAAACGGCTGAAAAAAGACGCAGATAAAGCTAAATTTGACCTCGACACTGAAATTCCACCCCTTTACTATTTGTTGACGACCAATCCGGAGGCATTTGGGAATGAGGGTAAAAAGCGTTTCGGTGGGCCATCCGTTCTTATGGGCAAAGGTAAAGGACTGTATTCCTCGACCATGTATTACCTGAAAAAGAAGTTTGATGAAGTCGATGCCCAGGCCAAAAGCATGATGGGGCCTATCAAGAGCGAGGCACAATGGAATTTTCTCAGGTATGCCAATGAATCCAACTATGGCATCAACACTATTGTCAAAGAAAGCAGTAAAGTTGGAAATGTGACCATTTTCTCCCGAACGGTCATTACCGATTTCGGCAAGAGCGGAAAATACTGGGACAAGGGCACATCCGTCAATCTGGACAAAGCCACGGGTAAATTCAACGTGTCATATAAATCGTACCGTCACACCCCTCCGAACACCGAATTTGACGTTTATGTCAACGGCGCCGAAAGCGGGTCTTTCAAGGTTCTCAAAAATGGTTTCTGGCTCAGCAAAGGATTCCGTTATATGAATCCCCTCTGGATCATCCTCGGTGCGATTCTCGTGGGCACTTATTTTTCCATGATCGGTGCGGCCGGTGGCATGCTCATGGCGGCCTTCCAGATCCTGATCGTTCAGACAGCAGGACCCGTCGGCATAAACGCCGCCAACGTGTTGAAACCTTCCAACATGGCATTGACCCTGTTTTCACCCCTGGGATCTTTCTATCGCTATGCGGTCGTGGAAAAACGTGTGGCCTGGCCGGTGGGCATTTCCTTTGGCGTGGGTATTTTCATCGGGTCCATCTGGCTTGGTAAATATGTTTCAGCCTATCTGCCCATGAAAGCCTATAAGGAATGGTTGGCGGTTCTGGTGGTTATCATGGGTGTTCAGACCATCAGGGAATTGATGCCCAAGGCTATGGAAAAACGCAAAAACATCAAGGCCATGGTCAAGAAATTCAACGATGCCGTTGCCAAAGCCAAGACCGACGGTACATCCGTTGAAATGGGTAAAATCGAACCGGTCAAGACCGGTATCACAGACTACCGGTTCAAATTCTGGGGTGAAGAGTTCACCATCAATCCACTGCTCTTTGCGATTCTCGGCCTGGCCATCGGTGTGGTTTCCAGATCTTTTGGTATCGGCGGCGGTTTTCTGCTCGTTCCTGCCATGACCACACTGGGGGCGCTGCCCATGTATGTTGCCGTACCGATTTCACTTATAGGGACCTGTTTTTCCAGTATCGGCGCTTTTATTGGGTACCTGATGACCGGTTATCTTCCGGACATGGTGCTGATGATCGCTATTATCATCGGCGGGTTTGCCGGTGGTATGCTGGGGAGTCGGGCACAGAAGCTCTTCAGTGAAAAAACACTCAAGATCGTTCTGGCCATTACCCTGTTCTTCCTGTTTTTCAGGTTCTTTAAGATTGAAATCTGGATATAACGAATAACATGTGATAAAAAGGGGGAAGGGAAAGCACCTTCCCCCTTTTTTATTGAACAGTTCTGCGTTGCATAGCGGCGACTTGTCTCGGTGTAGCCCGAAGGGCGGAGACGGAAGCTGCATATAAAAGTGCGCAGCAATTTTATTTATGGATAAATTTTTAGACATACTATGGATCAAAATCGCTACGGGTATAAGTTATCTGGTCGGTCTGATGGATCGTATCCTCACGCCGCTCATCCCGTTGGGTCCTGCTTTGATTGTTTTGATCCTTGTTTTGCTTACGGTTTGTTTTACAAAAACATTCAACAGATTTTACACCACAAAACGATACCAGGCACTGCAAAAAGAGTTTAACCACTGGTTCAAACTTCGCAATGAAGCACTGACTTGTGAAGACCGGGAAAAAGGCAAAGCCCTTGCAAAAAATATAGACAAGGCCAAGCTCAACAAAGTGTACTACGACTTCTTTTTCGAAGGATTGCTCAAAGGTATTCTCACCACCTACCTGCCCATTCTGTGCATGGCTGCCTATGTGAATGAGGCATTCCGGACAGACAAATTGATCGAAAAATTCGGCCGTGGATATGTTTTCAGGTTTTCGAAATTTAGCGCAGAACCGGTCATGGTCGGGGCCCTTTTCTGGTTTGTTGTATCCCTTCTGATGGTATATCTGATATGGTTTGTGGTGGCTAAGTATTACAAACGGGTTAAGGCGAGGTCATCTCTAACCTAAGATGAGCGTTTCAAATTATAAGAATATGGGATTTAGAAATAATTTCAAAGGATTTGATTCATTTGAATTCTTAAAATATGAAACCTGTTGGGTTCGATAATCCAAATCGATTTTGATGAAACTGAATACTGAGTTGCAAGTTAACCCTTTTCAGGCGCTACCATAGAATCTATGTCGACATCCCTTTTGTTTGTTATCATTTTCCTTTCCTCCTTGATCCTCACCATGGTCGGATTGGGGGGCGGTCTCATTTTTTCACCCCTGTTTGTATTGCTCGGATTTCCATTAACCACCGCTGTATCCGCCTCCCTTTTCTTAAACGGGATTGCCGCTTTTTCCGCAGCCATAACCTACTATCGCAAGAAGATGATCGATATAAAAACGGCCATTCCCCTTTTGATATCGTCTACACTGGCCGCTCCGTTTGGGGCTATGCTGACGGGTCTCATCGATATAAGGGTTTTTTCGGGAATCCTGGCCCTGGTCATACTTCTGGCTTCCATGCGAATGCTTTTTCCCGGAAAGGTCGTGGAGAGAGCGCTGGAAACCAATGTTAAGAGCAGGGTGATTGGAGGCACTGTCATCGGTATCACGGTCGGCTTGATGGCCGGCCTTCTGGGCATCGGCGGTGGCGTATTTATTGTGCCGCTTCTCATCTATGTGTTGAAGATGCCGACAAAATCGGCTGCTGCAACCTCAATTTTCATTGTAGTTTTCTCCTCTTTTTCAGGTTTTATCGCCCACATCTCCCTGGCGAGTACCGACTGGAAGTTTATTCTGCCGGCTGCATTTTTTTCATTTGCAGGCGGACAGATCGGCTCGCGGATCATGTCCGAAAAGCTGAAAGGAAGGACGGTTCGCCAAATTTTCGGTATTTTTCTATTGTTGTTTTTTCTAAAACTGCTGCAGAAGGCTTTGCTATGATACCCATGCGATCCGCACTGTCATTTTTTGCTTTCAGCATTGCAGGGTTATTTGTTTTTGCCGACCCTGCTCTGGCCACCCAGACCCATGGGCAGCCGGAAGGCCTTTATGTACACCAGATGGCCCACATCTTTTTTATCATTTCCATGTGGAGTCTGGAATTCTGGTTACGCCAGCGAAATCTCACAAAGGAGAGAGGCTGGAGGTACATTCAAATTGCTGCGGTGTTGTTCATTGTCTGGAATATAGATGCAGCAGCAGTTCATTTCCTGGATGAGTACCTCGACATTCTCGGGATCACCAAGATCGATTTATGGCATATCAAGATCGACAATTCCCAGGGGCAGGACAGTATTACGATCCTGTATTATCTGATGAAGCTAGATCATTTACTCTGTGTTCCCGCCATGTTTTTTCTCTATTTCGGCTTGAAGACCATTTTAAAGAACACTCGGACCGCAGCAGGAGTCAAAACCGAATCATGATCATATCTTCAATCCCCATATTGATTGTCGATCTTATCGGTTCGTTCCTGATGATTGTTTTGTCCTTTCTCTCTTTGCGGATTGTGTTTAAACTGCGCAAACAGGATAACGACAATCTTATCTGGACCTATCTCTGGTGGATATGCCTGGCACTTTCCTGTTTTGCTGTATCCCGATCAGCCGGGCACATATTGAAAGATTTGCTCCTGATTGCCGACCAGAAACCTTTCTGGAATATCGTCCGCCCTTTCAGTGGCGCCATCAATACATTCATGTTCATTGTCGTCGGTGCCGTCACTCTTTTTTTCGAACGAATCTGGAAGATATACCAGCTTATCCGCAAGGACAGGCAGGCCCTTCAATCGGCCCATAAGGAGCTGGTGTTTCTCAACCAGAACCTGGAAAAACTGGTTGAAAAACGCACCAACGCTCTTTCAGTCTCCGAGTACAAGTACCGTAAGATTTTTGAGGTATCCAAGGATATTATCCTGGTGACGGGAAAAAATGGAAAAATTGTCAATCTAAATCCGTCCGGATACAACCTACTGGGGCTGGACAGGGAAACGGATGGAATTGAGAATAGAAATATCAGCGACTTCATAGCCGAACCTGAAAACTGGCGTGATGTGATGGCATCCATCCAAAATGAACGATCAATTTCCGTTGTTGAATTGGGGATTATCGCATCAGATGGCGCTGTCAAACGGATACTTTTGAGTGGGAGCATGGCTGAAACATCCGATGACGAGTCCGAGACCATTCACTTTTTGATAAAGGATATCGAACAGCGAAAGCTCATGGAAGAACAGCTTGCCCAGGCTGACAAGCTGGCATCTATCGGCGAGTTGTCATCCGGCGTTGCGCATGAAATCAACAACCCCTTGGGCGTCATTCTGGGCTATACCCAACTCCTGTTGAGAGGCGAAAAAAATACATCCGAGCGTTATGTCGATCTGAAAACCATCGAGAAACACGTCAGGAGTTGTAAGACCATTGTTGAAGATTTGCTGAGTTTTTCCAGGAAGTCGGAGACCCAAAAAGAGATGCTGGATATTCATCTGATCATCGAAGATGTGCTCACGTTTGTGCAGCACCACTCAGATATTGAACACATCGTAATAGAAAAAGAATACAACCCGGGTGTACAGCCGCTCCTGGTGGACGAGAAGAAAATCAAACAGGTTCTTATCAACCTTGTGGTGAATGCCATACACGCTGTCGGGACAAAGGGTCGCATATGGATTTCCACGGATTTGAGCGAACCGGCAGGCGATCTTATTGTCAAAGTGAAAGACGATGGTCATGGGATTGAGAAAAAACATCTTAAAAATATTTTCGACCCTTTCTTTACCACCAAACCCACGGGAGAGGGTACAGGGCTGGGCTTGTCTGTCAGCTACGGGATCATAAAAAACCATGGGGGCCATATTTTTGTCGATAGCAAAACAGGTGTTGGAACGACGTTTACGGTGACTCTTCCTGCTGTCTGAACCCCAAGGAGAATTAACGCATGCCATGCAAAATATTAGTCGTCGACGATGAACCCGATATGCTCCATCTCTTGAAGAGGAGTCTGGGGTCTGAACTGGATTGCCGTATCGATACCACGCCATCAGCCCAGGCAGCGATTCAGATGTTGTCTCAAACGTCCTATGACCTGCTTTTGGCGGACATCAAAATGCCGGTGATGAGTGGTTTGGAACTGCTGGAAATCGTTAAAAAAGATATTCCAGACCTGACCGTGATAATGATGACGGCCTACGGTCATGTTGAGATGGCCGTGGAAGCCATGAAGCAAGGGGCATACGATTTCATCACCAAACCTTTTGAGCATGAGGCATTGATTATGCGCCTGAAAAAGGCTTTGGAAAGAGGTGAACTGATCCGGGAAAACACCCGTCTCCAGAGGGCTTGCAGCGGTGAATCAACATTTCACAATCTGGTTGGAAAAAGCCGCAGCATGCAGCGGTTGTATGAAACCATTCAGATGGTAGCCGCCACCAACCTCACGGTGCTGATCACCGGTCCCTCGGGGAGCGGCAAAGACCTGACGGCAAGGGCTGTACATTCCCTGAGTAATCGCCGAAAACGGCCGTTTATAGCGGTGAACTGTCCTACCATTCCTGAAAATATTTTAGAAAGTGAACTTTTCGGGTATAAAAAGGGTGCGTTCACCCATGCGACGCAGGACAGAACCGGTTTGTTCCAGGAAGCCCACACCGGAACCATATTCCTGGATGAAATAGGAGACGTGAACCCTGCGATTCAGACCAAGTTGCTGAGGGTGCTGCAGGAAAAAGAGGTCAAGCCGCTGGGTGATACAAAAGCGGTAAAGATCGATGTCCGCATCGTTGCATCGACCAATCAGCTCTTGAGAGAGAAGATCAAGAAAGGTGAATTCAGGGAGGATTTTTTCTATCGACTGAACGTGCTGCCCGTCAAACTGCCTGCCCTCAAGGAGCATCCCGAAGATATTCCGCTGATTGCCAACCACTTGTTGGAGAAGCATTGTGAAGAAATGGACAAACCCTTGAAACGACTTTCCGGCGAACTGGTCAGAACCTTTACGAATATGAGTTGGGAAGGAAATGTCAGGGAAATGGAGAACCTGATCATGCGGGGCATACTTTTTTCGTCATCAGATGAAATCATGCCCCATGATGTCGGTTTGAGCGAAAATAATCGAAAGTCCATGACATACAGAGCAGCATACAAGGATGCGCCGTACCGGCAGGCTAAAGAGCAAACCCTCAAAGCGTTCAATCACACCTATATCGGAGATCTTCTTTCCTTGAACAAGGGTAATGTCACACGGTCGGCCAGACAGTGCGGGATGGAGCGTCAGGCACTTCAGCAGATCATTAAACGATACGGGATCAAGGCAGAGATTTACAGAACCTAGCGATATTATTTACGGTTCAGTATTTTTTTATAGTCTCGCAGCAGTTTCCACTGGCAGTAGTTGCTGGGATTGGCTCGGGAATACTTCAGTTTTTTTTCTGCCGCTTTCATGCTCAGCCCGGTATGCATGAGATAGGCTGTCACGAAAGTTCCGGTTCTTCCCACGCCGAAACGGCAATGTGCCAGGACTTTTTTTCCTCTTGATACGGTGTCCTCTACCCACTGAATTGCCATTTCCAATTTTATCATATCGGGCGCGCATTCATCGGGAATCGGGAAGTAAAGAACTTCAAATCCGGATTTCTTTTCTATTTTATGCAGGTCAAAAAATTCACCACAAAGATTGACGATGGCGCCGACTCCCTGATCCTTGATCGCTTCAAGGTCATCGTCTTCGATAGGAGCATGGCCGACAGCCAGATTTTTTGTTATCCATGCGAGTTCGTATTTCGGCATGGTTTCAATCTTGCGTAAAGATTTCAGAAAGTTTCGAAGTCGTACAGGAATACTCATCGGTCTTTAACGTTTCCTTTTTATCCGCCTTCGCAGAATACCACGGGTTTGCCCGTGGATGAATGCAAAAGCAAAGGTTAATTGCTACGGCACGATGTCACCCCTAAGGCAAGGCGGATAACCGCGGCGTAGCCGAAGGCGAAGACGGGTATTTTAATGGGACCACGGGTTTACCCGTGGGGTTCCATTCTTTAATAATGTGAAATAAATATCCCGATCGTTAGAGCGGGATATTTATTTCACATCGAACGAAGCAAAATGATAGCGTCCCTGCATGAAATCGTCAACAAATCCTTCGATCATGGATGCATCTTTCAGGTACATATCCATGAGTCGGCTGGCGCCTAACAGACGTCCGATCATCTCCAGTCTTTGAAGGTTCGTATCTATGTCTGCCCCCTTGAGTTGTCCATCGATCAGGTCGCTTTTTACGGTTACATTGAAGTCGAGGCGATTTAAAACCTGCTTTAAAAAGGTTGCCCTAAGCATTCTCTGCGCCAGATCCGCGCCCCCGCCGGAAAAACGAAACAGAATAGAGTTGTCCGACCTTTCACCACCGCACAACGCATCCACGATGACAAAGTGGTAGCCGAATCTGAGGTTCAGGTTCATATATTCGGCGGAAATGACGGCATGGCTTGCAAACATGGTTGATTTCGGACTCGCGATGCCCCCGCTCATAACGATCCTGTCGTGTGCTTCCCAGTCAAAGTGATTGAATGCGCCCCAGGGAATATCAGGGTGGGTCAGCCCTGTCCACAATGCACGCATGGCCTTGTTTTGGACATCGTCGATGCGTACCTCTTTATCCTGTTTCGAATCATCTCTTAGCCCCCCACCGACATCGAGGACGTAAAACTGCATCGGAATCGTGGATGCCAGTTTTTTTGCCAGGCTAAGTTTTCTCAAGCGGTTGTCCGAGATATGAAACATTTCCTGTACGACTTTTTCATGGGAAAATCGGATGATGTCGTGGAACGACCTGCAGTGCTGAGGTGTAAACGACTTATGGTCAGGGTCAACCAGGTCCAGGGTTGAGACGAATTTCATGATGTAGCGCAATTTTCTCATATAAGGGCTGTTTACGATCAGGTTCGCTTTGGCGCAGGGGCTCTCCAACATCCGGGTGACCGTGCCGGCATATACGGTCCCGCCATCCGCATGAACCGTAACCGTCTGGCCATGATCGAGAACAGCGCTGGCGTTGCGTGTGTTTACCAGGGTCGGGACGCCAAATTCACGGGCAACCGATGCAAAATGACCGGCCGAACTGCCGGTATCGGTGACCACGGCGGAGAGTCGGTTCATTACCTTGACATATTTTGGCGATGCATCTCCCGCCACCAGTACGGATCCATCCGGGACAGCATCAATGTCGGATTCGTTTATTATTTGAAAGACCTTGCCGGATCCTATACCATAGGCAGCGCGTTCTCCACCGGACACAAGTATTTCGTTCCGGACATCGCTGAAATCACACTCGGGTCTGGTGAGGGATCGCGGTACGCCCGTCCTCAAAGGTCTGGATTGAAGAATAAAGATATTTCCCGAGCGGTCGATGCACCATTCAATGTCCTGAGGTTTGCCATAATACTTTTCGAGTGCCAGGCCCCATTCGGCTAGTTTTTCCGCGCAACGGTCATCGATGGACAGTGCCTTTTGCTTGAGCTCTTCCACAGGAATGGATTTGGTTTTCACATCCGGGCTATACACTATTTGTAGCGGTTTTAAAGCAACCAGCTTATCAATGATCCGGGGGGAAGGTTCTTTCGAAACCGTCACGATGTCTGCAGGGGTCTGTCCGCCCACCAGGAGCTCACCAAGTCCCCAGATGGCATGTATTTTCAGGTTGCCGGATTCAGAATTTCCGAGATCCCCGGTATACATGACACCACTTGTTACGGCATCGATCATGTTCAAGACCAGAACCGCCATGGGGGTGTCGCTATCCAGAAGACCGTAGTTGATCCGGTAGTAAATGGCTTCGGGTGAATATTTGCTGGCAATGATTTCCTGGTAGGTCTTGACCAGATTTTCCTTTCTTACATTCAAAGCGGTCATATATTGCCCCGCAAAAGAGGCCTGGGAATCCTCGCCCACGGCGCTGCTTCGCACGGCAACACCCGGGGCGGTTTTTTCAGGCAGAGCCATTGAGCGGTGATATTCGATAATTTCCGCTTCGATCTCCGGGGGGACCCTGGCGGTTACAATCAGGTTCCTGATTTCCCCGGAAATGACGGACAGGGATGCTGTGTCGTCAATATCGATGGTTGACATCCTATGGTCGATCTCTTTCCTGAGGTGGTTTGCTTCCATGAACCGGTGGTAGGCATTGGTCGTAATCACAAAGCCCTCGGGTACCGTATGCCCGAGTATCTTTTTGACGATACCGAGATTCAGTGCTTTCCCCCCCACCAGTCCAAGATCTTCCGGACCTGTTTCATCCAGGAGGAGAGCATAGGGAGGCGAGACGACAGCTTCTTTGGGCGTCGTCATGAAGCGGATATAGGAATCGATTTTTTTGTGATAAAATAAAAGATCCGGGTAGCAGGCCGGGCATACCTTGGATAGGTCATCGACAATCCCGGCTACCTGCAGAGAAAGTTCAGAGCACAATTTTTCAATGGCGCTGAAATCCATTTTTTGATGGTTGTAATAAATTTCCTCCAGCTCGGCCATGAGCTCATGTGAGCGTTTGTCATGGGTCAAAAGAGATTTGAAAGCGGCATACTTTTCCTTTAACACCGTTCCCGGTGAAAAAAGTTGATACGTCCAGTATTTAAAGAGATCTCCAATCAGCATTCATACCCCTCAATCGATATCTCATGAAAGCTTATTTATAAATAATAACAAGAAATCATCCCATGTAAACCCTGCTGGAGTAGAAATTTTAGCACACCACAAAACGGGCGGGTAAACCTTTAGCCGTATATTTCATTCATTTGAGCATTCGATATTTGGAATTGTTTCGTATTTCGATATTGGGATTTAGAATTTATCACATTTGGGTATCGCTAACCAACAACTGGATGGATTTATTGCCGTTCCATCGATTCCATTGGAGACAATAGGCGATTTTCGTGAACTGATCCACATGGATGGAATCTGGATCCGCATTGAACTGGATGGCCCACAGACCCTTGCTTTTTTTATTGGAGGAGCCTGACAAGCGCATGCGCCTGTGGCCTTTGCCCACGATCTTAGAGGTGTGAACATGGACATTGTTGGCCATGAAAATAGGTTCGGGATTCTGAACGCCAAAAGGGCCCAGGGAAGTGACTTCATCAAGTAGTTTCGTTGTAATATCAGACAGATCCAATGTATAATCAATGGTGATTTTTGGTATGAAATCCTGGGGTGAAGCTACCTGGCCGATCACCTGGTTCAATCGATTCCAAAAGGGCTCTATCTGATCAGCCGGGATTTGTAATCCGGCTGCCATGGGATGGCCGCCGAACCCATGCAGCATATGAGCGCAGGCTGTCAGCGCAGAACGGATATCGATACCGGGGATACTCCTGGCAGAACCTTTTCCCAGGCCTTTTTTTACGGATATGAGGATGGCCGGTTTAAAATAAAGACGGGTCAGCCTGGCAGCGACAATGCCCACCACACCCTCGTGCCAGTCCGGGCTCGCAAAAACCATACAGTTTTTTCGTGCAAGGCTCGGATCTTTGTCCAGTCGTGCTAAAATATCTGCCAGAACGCTTTCTTCTTCCTGTTGCCGTTGTGAATTGAATTTGCTGAGCAGGTCTGCATCCTGCCCTGCTTTTTCAGGGCGGTGGGTCCTCAGGAGTCGCGCCGCGATTTCGGCATGGTCCATTCTGCCGGCCGCATTGATGCGAGGGGCAAACCGAAAAGAAATGTCCTGTGCATCGATATGACGGTGATCGACGCCGCAGGCATCTGCCAGGGCTTTGATGCCGGGTCTGTTTGCAGATCTGAGAATTTCGATCCCTGTGCAGGTCAAAATACGATTTTCGTGCACCAGGGGCACCATATCGGAAACCGTTCCCAGGGCTACGAGATCACAGCTTTTTTTTAGATTCGGCTCCTTTCTACTTTGGAAAAAACCTTGATCTCGAAGGTGTTTTCGTAACGCCACGGCCAGATAGAATGCGAGCCCCACACCGGACAGGTTTTCCAGGCCTGAATGACAGTCGTGCCTTTTGGGGTTGATGACAGCCAGTGCGTCAGGCAATTTCTGGGGAATATCATGATGATCCGTTATAATAACAGCGATATCATTGTCCTTCGCCAGAGACACGGCCTCGTGACTCGACACGCCGCAATCCACGGTCAATAGAACTTTTATTTTCCCTGGGATGGCGATATCCGTGATATGAGATGCTTTCAGACCATATCCCTCGGTGACGCGGTGCGGAATATAGAAGGAGACATCCGCTCCGATTGCTTTCAGGAATTGATACAACAGGGTTGTGGCCGTCACGCCATCCACGTCATAGTCCCCGAAAATGAGAATTTTCTCTGTGTCCAGGAGGGCGTTGCTGATGCGTGTAACAGCCTCGGTCATGCCTGTGATTCCGAAAGGTGGGCGCAGGTGGTGCAGAGATGGATGTAGAAACGCCTGAATGCTTTTTTCGGAATCCAGTCCCCGTTGAACCAATATCGAAGCCGTTGCAGGATGGCAGCCTAAAAGACTGACCACCCGTGCTGTGGCGTCGGTATCTGTTGTTTGAATCTCCCATGTTTTCTGCATGCAGCAGATTATATCACAAGCAGGATAGTGACGCTATTCATAAGAAAATCTTTTATTGCCAAACAAAGGATGATGATGGTAATCTATAAAATTGTGAAACGATTTTATTCCGTTGAGCATTTGATATTTGGATTTAGAATTTATCACACGCTGAATGTGCATAACGTTAACTCTTATAGGGTTGAATCAGTGCCGGGTCCTTTGGACTCGGGTATCTACTATGGAATCGACTGTTCAATATTACAGGGTAGACCGAAGACAAATCGGTTTTCTGAAATTTATTCTCGAGGCCTGTGACGGGATTGTGACCATGTCCACGGTGGATGCCGGACTTGGCCTGATTTCTCTTAAGATCCCACCAGGCTGCGAAGGGGAAGTGACGGGTATTATGAAAGATTTACAGAAGGATATTTTCATGGAGCCATTTGACTTTCGCTCTTGCTGCCCCAATATTTAGGGCAGCAAGAGCGAAAATCAAATCAGATTTCGAGTAAAACAATTAAAAATGACAATGGGTTAAATGAAGATTAAAAAACTCTATATAAACACCATCGGGTGTCAGATGAATGTTTATGACTCCGAACAGATTGCAGAACGGCTGCATCGAATTGGATATGTTACGGACACTCGGGTTGAAGACGCGGATTTGGTCATCATAAACACCTGTTCCATAAGAGAAAAAGCAGAGCAGAAAGCTTTTAGTTTTCTGGGTCGTCTTGCAAAAATGAAACGCGATAAACCTCGTATGATAGTGGGTGTCTGCGGGTGTGTCGCCCAGCAGGAAGGGCAAAAGATTATCGAACGGATGCCGCATATCGATTTTGTCCTGGGTACCCAGGCCATCGATCGCCTGCCTGCTGCAATTGAGAGAATCGAGAAGCATCCATGTCGAATCGTCGATGTTGATATGTCACAGGTGATCCAGGAATCTGCAGATATTTCCGCCCCCCCGAAACCCCATGAGGTTTCGCGGTTTGTCACCATCATGCGCGGGTGTGATAATTTCTGTACCTATTGCGTGGTACCTTATGTCCGGGGAAGAGAAATGAGCCGGGATCCTGAAAAAATTATAAGTGAAATCAAGTCACTCGTTGTAAACGGTATCCGGGAAATTACTCTCCTGGGACAAAACGTCAACAGCTATGGACAAAAACAGGATCTTTGCGATTTTCCGACACTTTTAAAACAGATCAATGACATTGACGGTTTGTTTCGCCTTCGATTTACGACATCGCATCCCAAAGACTTGTCGGATGATTTGATCGACACATTCCAATCGGTGGAAAAACTCTGTTATCATATCCATCTGCCCGTACAATCGGGTTCCAATGACGTACTGGCACGAATGAATCGGCGCTATACCCGCGAAAAGTACCTGGAGAAGGTTATTAGGTTGAGAGAAACGTGCCCGGAAATCGCCATTACATCCGATATCATCGTAGGGTTTCCCGGTGAAACCAGGGCTGATTTCGAACAAACCAAAGCGCTTATCGAGCGGGTTGAATTCGACAGCCTGTTTGCTTTCATCTATTCAGATCGGCC
>QMMS01000065.1 GCA_003647375.1 Deltaproteobacteria bacterium | reverse complement strand
TTTCCCGCAGGGTAAACAACATGGCAAAAAAGACACCATCCTTGGAATTCACCTGGGGGAATATCCAGGCAATGGCGCTATTCCTACGATATTGCATATAATAACAACTTATTATCTATGCTTTGCCATGTTGTTTATGCAACTATAGGGTTTCCTATGCTTGTCGGAATGTTGACAAAATTCTCTCAGGTGGCGACAGCAACACAAACCCGCAGCGTTCAGTCTATTGGGGGCCCATTCGGCAATGTTTACCACCAATGACTTGAATCTTTTGATTGTTTTGTTAAAAAAACATTCCGGCCGACATTCTCTGGCACGCATCTTGATAGGTCATTATAATAACGCCCGTTCTCACAGGGCCGTTTCAACGGCACCAAATATTTTGCCTGAAACGCTGTTAAGAGAACAAGGCCAGACAGATGCTGTGATATCTCACAGCTAACTTGGAATGACACCCAACTTTTTAGCCGGAGTCATAGGATTCATGAAACCTTGTGACAACAATCTAAAAAAGACCCTTCATCTCACCGATGAAATGATTGAACTGGCAAATATCGGTGATGCCGAAAGAGAAGACACCGGCTGCGGTATTCTTTACGGCATCATGCGTGACGCCGCCTACAAGATTCAAAAACTGGCGGAAACCGAGCGCGAAAAACATATTAAAAAAGGGTGGTGGCACCAGAATCGCAAACCATAACAACAGCAAAACAACAAAAAGGAGGCATTAAAATGGCGGAAAGGTCTGAAGTCTACAAATGTAAACTTTGTGGTAACATTGTACAGGTAATGCACGGCGGCGCAGGTGAATTGGTCTGCTGTGGACAACCCATGGCTAACCTGAAAGCAAACACGGTTGATGCGGCAACAGAAAAGCATGTGCCGGTGGTCGAAAAAGTTGATGGTGGTGTGAAAGTTAAAGTCGGTGATGTTGCTCATCCCATGGAAGAAAAACATTACATCGAATGGATTGAAGTGCTTGCAAACGGCAAATCATACGTTCAATTTCTGAACGCTGGCGATGCGCCCGAAGCTGTTTTCAACCTGGACGCAGCTGCGGTTGCAGCACGTGCTTATTGCACCCTGCATGGTCTTTGGAAAGAATAAAGGAGGTGATCCATATGTCCAGCTGGAAATGTTCAAATTGTGGATATACGCTCGAGGCCGATACGCACCCGAATGAATGCCCGTCATGCAAGGAAAAATGTGAGTTCCTGGATAACACATGTTATACGCCCGATTGCCAATACGATGGAACAGACAAGCGGATCGGGTAACTGAAGGGTTCAAGGGTGGCTGACAGCTAAAATGAGTGTTTCAAATTTTAAGAATATGGGATTTAGAAATAATTTCAAAGGACAAGTATTGTCTTAAACAAGCGGCTTTGCCGCGTTTCATAAAATCGTGTAACGATTTTATTTGGAGAACTGAAATGGGAAAAGTACTTGTTGTTTATGCCACACGAACCGGTGAAACAGAACAAATCGCAAACCTCATTGCCGAGGGCATACGTATAGAGGGCAGTGAGGCAAGTGTAAAAAACGTGAAAGAAGTGAAAACCGAAGCGGATCTCCAGGGTTATGATGGATATGTTTTCGGGTCCGCAACCTACCACGGAGACATGATGCAGGGCATGAAAACCATGCTCTTTCTGGCAGAAAAGGCAGAACTTGAAAACAAAGTCGCCGGTTCTTTCGGCGCCTTCGGCTGGAGTGGCGAAGCGCCGGACAGGATTTTTGGGACCATGGAAAATATCTTTCAGATGGATATGGTTTCTGGCCCCATGCGCCTGAAGAACAGTTCCCTGGGCGGCGGCATCCAAATGGCACAGGATTATGGAAAGCAGATTGCTTCAAAACTATAACTAGTGCCCGTCCAGAAATGAGGATTTTTGCGTGAGATCAAGGCGGACGACAGATTTAACCCGGAGTAATAGCGTGCTATTTTGAGGAGTTAAATCATGGCGTCCAACGCCGATATCGCGGGAAAAGACCATTTGTGGATAGACACTAACTAGGAGGTAACCATGTCTACACCACAGCATTGTCCAGGCTATGAACAATTCAAGAACCTGAAATCGTTTGAGTGCAAGTGTCCATCCTGCGGAAAGACCAAGGAGATTTTTTCGGATGAATTCGATAAAACCCATCGCTGTCAGAGCTGCGGTGAAGAAATTGATTTCAACCAATGTACTCTGTCAGGCGGCGAATAGACCCCAAGGTTGCATAAACGTTAGGGTAGATTAATCACAGGAGTAGCTGATGCGCATAACAAAGTGGGTGGTTGGTATTATCCTCAGTGTTTTCATTTCAACCATCGGCTTAGCCGTGGAAAACAAAGGAGCGGAAAAAATACAGATCGATGCCGGCTCCAAGGGCGCGGTCTCTTTCCCGCACCGTAAACATCAAGACAGGCTTGGAGACTGTAATGCCTGCCACACCATGTTTCCACAGGAACCGCAATCTCTGGCCCGGCTTAAGGAAAATGGGCAGCTGAAACCCAAGGCTGTCATGAAGAAGTTGTGCGTCAAGTGCCACAAGGCGGAAAAAAAAGCAGGCAACAAGGCCGGCCCCACAAAATGCTCGAAATGTCATATTCGTTAATACTTAAAAAATGTACTACTGGATGGTTCCCATGCTGGTATTAGGTCTACAGGGCAGTCCCAAAAAAGCCGGCAGTTCCGATTACCTCTTGAAAACATTCCTCGCTGAAGTAGAGAAGATGGGTGTCGAAGTTCAAATCCTCGACACCACCCGGATGAACATAAAACCCTGCATCGGATGCGGCCATTGTGAAAAAAAGGGCTTTTGTATTATCGGTAACGACGACATGGCTGGGACCATCTATCCGTTACTACGCAAAGCCCAGGTGGTGGTTGCTTCATCGCCTGTATTCTTTTACAGCGTGACATCCCAGTTGAAAGCACTCATCGACAGAACACAGACCCTCTGGTCACGTAAATACCGTTTCCGCCTGTCCGACCCCCTGTCAACCACCCGGAAGGGATTTTTTCTCTCCATGGGCGGCAGTCGTGGCAAAAAGCTCTTTGACGGCGTCCATCTCGTAGCAAGCTATTTTTTTGATGCCATTGATGCCAATTTCAGCGGAAGCATGACCTACCCCGGCATCGAAACCTCTGCCGATTTTCAAAACAAACCGGATCTAAGCACAGAGATTTCCAGGACCGCCCATGCGTTGATGTCATCGCTGCTCAAACGCAAACGGATTCTTTTCCTCGGTAAGCACAACGACATCAGGACCCAGATGGCCGATGCCTTAACGAAGTATCATGCCGGAAGCAGGTTTCATGTCGTGACAGCCGGAAAAGAGTCCGCTCAGGCAACGCATCCTGGTGTAGTAGAAGCCATGGCGGAAATCGGAATCGATATGGCTTTCCACCAGCCCCCATCTCGATCCAAGACCATACAGGAATGTCGCCCGGATATCATCGTTACCATGAGTAATGATATTGACATTCCTGTAATTCCCGATGTCATGACATCGGTTTGGAACCTGCCCGATCCCCAACACGCGCCCTTTGATTTGATTGTGCAACTTCGTGAGCAGATACATGAAAACGTCACCAGCATGGCAACAGACACATAAAAGGAGATATCCATGGCAAACCCGGAAGAGATGTACCAGTGCCAGACCGTCAACTGCGGGTATATATACAATCCCGACAAGGGGGATCGAAAAGGTAAGATACCTAAAGGAACTCAGTTTGAAGATCTTCCGGAGGACTGGAAATGTCCGGTCTGCGGTGCAGGCAAAAAAATGTTCAAACCCCTTATGGGACCTGGCTCCGTTCTTGAAAATGGATAGCACCAATATTTAGTAGAGACCCGGGTCCAAAGGGCCCGACACTGATTCAACCCTCTAAGAGTTAATGTTATACACATTCAGCGTGTGATAAATTCTAAATCCGAATATCGAAATACAAAACAAATCCAAATATCAAATGCTCAAATGACTCAAACATAGTGCTTGAGCTGGTATGGCCAAGGTCTTGTTTTGATCATTCGAATTTGGATCATTCGGTATTGTTTAGGATTTCGAATTTCGTGCTTCGGATTTAAATAACTACCGCCATCGGCATAGCCAAATATCTCTGATCTGGCCCAAAGGCGCAGGTTTTAAATGACGGGAAAAAACTTAATGACCCTACTTGATAAATAACGACTGTTGGTCTATAAAATGGACCTGTGAGACAATTTATTGAACCCCCAACAATAGGAGATAAAAATGGATAAGTATGTTTGTACGCTTTGTGGTTATGTCTATGATCCTGCCGAAGGAGATCCAGATAACGATGTCGCAGCCGGAACCAAATGGGAAGATGTGCCGGATGATTGGGAATGCCCGGTTTGCGGCGCAGGCAAGGACGATTTTGAAAAGGAATAATAAATTCGCCTGAAGCGACTTTATGAAACGCGGCTGCGCCGCTCCATATACATTTACTACCTTGCAATATTCAGATAATACTTAACAGGAGATGGTATCATGATACCTGTTGAAATATCAAAAAATGTTTATGATGTAGGCGTCATGGATTGGAATCCATGAAATTCGATATCATTGACCCGGGCATCAAAATCCAGTACGTCCCGGATACGGATGGTTTGTCGGCATGTTACGATTACGGTCAAAAAATCGCCCATGCAGTACTCAGATAAGCCCTCATGAAACAACCCACCGTAGACATCGGTGCATGCAGTCTCTGTGAAGGGTGCATCGAGGTGTGTCCGTCTGTTTTTTTTATCAACCATATGGGTTATATCGAGGTTGCCGAACTGGCAGCATATCCTGAACCATTGGTTGACGAAGCCATCAAATACTGCCCTGAAGATTGTATTTTATGGGAGGAGGTATAAAAATGAAAAAAATCGCCTTGTTTGCTTTTAATGGCGATCCCATGTGCTTTATCCATGTACTGTTAAATGCCCTGGACATGCATGCCAATGGGCAGGAAGCAAGAATTGTCATGGAAGGTGCCGCCACCCAGTTGATACCCGAACTTGGCAAACCCGGAAACCCATTGCAACCGCTCTGGAAAAAGACAAGAGCGCTGGATCTTGTCGATGGTGTCTGCAAGGCCTGTTCCAACAAAATGGGTACCCTTGCCTCAGCAGAAGATCAGAAACTCAAACTGCTGGATGAAATGAGTGGCCATCCGAGCATGGCCCGTTACATGGCTGAAGGGTTTGAGGTGATAACGTTTTAGCCTTCGGCTGTCATTTGTCCTATCGGACGACATTTGCGCTACGCGCGTAATTTGCCTTTCAGGCGTCATTAGCACTTCGTGCGACATTTATCGTCCTTCGGACATTATTCATTGTAACTCATAGCCCTTATCCATTGCCTAAAACCTAAAACATAACACCTAAAACCGTTCTTAAACCGGCCCCTCGAACCCTGGAATCCTTGGACCCTTCAGACATGCCCTTCCGTCAACTCAAAAAAGACGTTTTCAATCTCCTCATTCGTGATGATTTTTCGAACAGCCTTGCCCAGCTCTCCCGTCTGCCTGGGAGACAGGTTGTCAATCCTCTCTTTTCCTTTCTCTACCATACAGACGAAATCGTCAGGTGGCACGCCGTTTCTGCCATGGGCGTGGTCACTGCAGGACTTGCAGATAAAAATATGGAATCTGCACGCGTCATCATGAGACGCCTGATATGGAGCCTGAACGATGAGTCCGGCGGAATCGGATGGGGGTCCCCGGAAACCATGGGGGATATCATGGCCCGCAGCGATCTCATGGCCCGGGAATTTTCTAAAATCCTCGTTTCCTACGTCCTGCCGCATGGTAATTTCCTTGAACACGGTGTGCTTCAAAGGGGTCTGCTATGGGGCCTTCTTCGGTTGAGCGAAGCAAATCCAGTTCTTACATGCGGTGCAGCATCTTTTGTCCTACCTTTTTTAAGTTCAAGTGATCCTTTTCACAGAGGACTGGCAGCCTGCTTTGCAGGAACTGTCGGCGACACCGACGCCATCCCATATTTAGAAAAACTTATCCTGGACGACACACTGATTTCACTTTACACTGATTTCCGGATGACCTCCCACAAAGTGACGAGCCTGGCAACTTCCGCCATTGCAGCCATCAAACGGAAATCCTCTTTCTCGGACAGCCCTTGCTAAGTCACCTAAAAAATCCAGGTGGCGTATATGGGGATTAATCAGGAGGTCATGGAAACATTCAAGAACTCGACTTTTATCAAGGAAATTGAGCCTGACCTCCTGATTAAAAATCGGGGGCAGGCCATTACCACTCTTTTTAAACAGCTGGGGCATATTTTATCAGCATTTGTACAAAGGACCGAAAATGTTTGTTCGGTGAAATCGTAAACCAAAAAATAGTGTTTAATAACGAAGGGTCGATGATAACGAATATTTGGAATGAATTGCCCCAGCGGTTTTCCAATATCGAATTAATCGAAAATGTCATCACGCCAAATCACCTCCATTGTATCATTGCCATTGTAGGGGTGCCCCTTGTGGGTACCCTAAAAACCGTAGGCGATTCGCCAAAACGGGCAGGCACAAGGCCTGCCCCTACAAGATTAGGGGATATTGTCGGCGCATTTAAATCTATCACAACGAACAGATATATCCAGGGTGTCAAACGACACGGGTGGACACCGTTTCCTGGTAAATTATGGCAGCGTAATTATTATGAACACATCATGGAATAAAAACGGAAGCCAAACAATCTAATCCCGCATTTTTCGGTTTGTCTTCAATACAAGGAATAGTGATTTCTGAATTTTGCAATGAATTGCACCAATTTTTCGAGACAGTCAGGCATATTTCGACGGCCGAAACCTATACGGAAGCAATCATGCCCTGCGCTATAGAGTGTCCCGGGCGCCAGTAGGACCCCGGCCTGTTCTACCAGATCACGGCATAGCTGATCGACAGATCCCCCACCCAAATACCTGGGAAACGCAATGGGACCCGCCACGGGTTCCTGCCACCCGAACAGGTCTTCATGAACACTGAAGAAAGCACTCAGCAGCTTCAGGTTGGATCGAATGATACCCAGATTTCGATGGACGATGGCATCGCGATGGTTCAAGGCCAGCGTTGCAAGAAACTCGCTCGGGGCACTGTTGCAAATCGTCGTGTAGTCCTTGAAAGCAGCCAGTTTACGATAAAGACCTTCATTCCGGGTGGCAATCCAGCCGATTCGCAAACCGGGCAGGCCGTATGTTTTAGACATCACGCCCAGAGAAACCGCGCGTGCGTTCAGATCCATGAAAGCCGGGAGTCGATGGGCAGGTATATACTCCAAACCACGATAAACCTCATCGGAAAAGTCGAAAGGGTTCAGGTTTCATGGTGTGCCTCCGTTAACTCCTTCAGGTGGTAAAAACGAAAAGCATCCATCACCACCATCCTTTCCAACAGCCTTTTGAGAAATACCAGCGCGTTGTCATTCATGCGCTGGTGATGAATCATGATCCCACAAAATCCATCAGCAATGCCTGCGGTCAGCTCAGCATAAAGTTTTTCCCATCCCAGAGCAGCCGTGCGTTCCTTTCTGGTGTGCAAATCCACGTTTACCTGGAAATCAGGCATACCGACCGGAGCGGGGGGAGATGCGCCCCGGCTCCTGGAAAGCGCCCGGTAGCCTAAGGCCTTGAGAACATCCAAGGCCTCTTTTGAGCAACGGTTCCAGGGAGGTGTAAATGCCGGAAAGAAAGTATCCTGCATCAAAGACGTCAGTCGCTTGCGACCGCGCATAAGATCATGTTCCATCGACGATAGAGGCCGCGCCGGGCCAAATTCATGCTTCTTACCGGTCGGCTCATGGTTCACATGTCGCCAGCCATGCTGGTAAAAGCACCAGAGATTTGAATTCTTTTGGCAGAGCTGTTCAATGCCCTTCCACCGAGCCGCTGTCAGCCATGCCGGCACCACAGACATGGAAAGCGGCACATGATAACGGGCAAAGATATGAATGAGCTCGCGAAACTGCTTCCCTGGAACACCAATGTCATCCGCCCGGAAAAAAACCGGTATCGGATCCTTTCTGCCGGTTATGTCAATTGCCCCTGTCAGACAATTGTCGATGGCATCTTTCAGATCGACCTGTTTACGTTTCCAGAGTGTTGAGATGGGATAGGGCATGCGTAGTGCTCCAGATATCGTATCCTAATATAATTTAATCAAGTAGCTACCCGGGTCCAAAGGACCCGGCACTGGGTTGCCCCTATAAGAGGCTTTATCACCAAGTATATGAACCAAAGAATTCAGAAATCAGAATTTCGTAAAGCGCTAAATTGTTTCAATGCTGGAGAACGAATGAACATCGAACGTCCAACATCGAATTTTGAATTTGAAAAGATGAAGAAACAGAATTATTCGGTATTGGTTTTTTGTTTTCATTCGACATTGGACGTTCGATGTTCGATGTTCGATGTTGGACGTTCATCTTTATAAAATCAGCATTGTAAAGATTCTGTGCTCTGTATTCTGACCCTTGTATTCTTTCTCGGACTCATTCCGGCAGAGCCAAATATCTCTGACCTGGCCCAAAGGACCAGGTTTTAAATGCCGGAATAGACGTTTCTCCCAAGTAATAGGGAAAAAGGATCCAGGGTTGGAGGGG
Source organism: Deltaproteobacteria bacterium (assembly GCA_003647375.1). The sequence continues at coordinate 8,574 of QMMS01000065.1, read as the reverse complement.
TTAGGGTCTGAGGGTTAGCTCTTCGCCTTTGGCCGAATACTCCCCATAGTTGCATAAACACTGGGGTACTGTTGGCACCCTCAACCCCTCCAAACCCTCCACCCCTACATTCCTGCTACCCGGACAGCTGTTTTCTCCGCACCATTTAAATCGATGGGACCTGCAGGCTGTTCTTTTTCTGTGAGCATCCGTGTCATCAAACCGGCCAGTCGCTTCGGGTCCAGGTCTTTGTCTGAAAGTATCTGCAATCCCCCCAGTCTCGCCAACCGTTCCGCCCGGAGGCGCTGTTCCCGGTTCTGTGCAAACGGCCAGACAAGTGCAGGGGTTCCGGCGGCCATGATATTCATGCTGGTATTATAACCGGCCATACTTACGGACAAATCTGCAGCATCGAGAAAGGAAAGAAAGTCAGGCGTAAAATGTTCCACACGAATGGCCGGGCTCTCAAAAGATTTCAAATAAGAAAAGAATCCGTCGTCCAGGAACGGCCCCGTAAAGACCTGCAAACGGTAACCCTCCGGCAAATGCGCAAAGGCCCCTACAACGGCTGCCAGCACCTCGCCCCCCACCTTTCCACCACCTGCACTGGCAACAACAAAACATTCATCATCACCGATACCCAGCTTTGTTCGGCGTTCTTTCCCAGACCCCGGCACGGGTTTAGGTGTAACAAAACCGGTGTAGACAATAGGAATCGAAATGTCATCCAGCCTTGAAAACGTGGCATCCAGTTTTAAAAACCCGGGATCCGAATGAACGAACACGGCATCGAAATAGCGATTCAACCGTTTGATCACACGTTCTTCATAAGATACCGCATTCTCTCTTTCCACCAGCACATCCCTGAGGCTGCATACCACCTTACAGGGCCGCAGAGAACTGTTGCGGATACTTTCGAGAATCGGATCAAGTTCAAAGCGGAATGCCTTGCGCCCAAAAGGGTAGAGCTCTATTATAAACACATCCGGCGACGTCTCTTCAAAAAGGCGGAATAGCATTCTCTGCCGCTCCTCCTTTACCGCATCGATGTGTTTCCCCTTTTCCGTCGAGAACATATTTTTAAAGTCTTCGTCCATCATCAATCCTGGAAGACGCAATTCCCGAACATGTCCTGGCAGCGGGATATCAGGTCTCTCGCCACCCGAAACCAGAATGACATCATGATCTTTCAGCTTTTCACAGATCTCGCGTGTTCGAAAAAAATGGCCGATTCCGAGAACATGCTGGCAGTAGAATACAATTTTCACGACATCATCTCCAGATGATCCATGGACCCTTATTAGCCTTTTAGCAGTTTAGACTGTAGGCTGTTAGGTGCCTGACGCCCTGCGGACTACATTTAGCCTTCGGCTGTCATTTATCCTATCGGACGTCATTAGCGCTTCGCGCGTCATTTATTGTTGCTTTCAGTGGAAAGCAATAAGCTATAAACTGCTTATGGCTTATCGCTTTCAGTTTCCCTCCAACCCTCGGACCCTTTGTATGCTGGAAAGCGAGGAGGCTGGGATGCTGGGAGGCTGCTACCCGCTAAAGCCGCCAGCTACCCTCGGACCCTTGTATCCCCCTCGAACCCTCGGACCCTTATTATAATTCAATAGCATTTACTCGCTCAATTTCCAATCCCGTCTCCCCGGCTACGAGCCAGTGCAGGTGGCACGGTTCAATCATGGCCGGTTCCTGGGGTAGAAATTTTCTTTCCGCCAGGCCATAGAGAAGACATTTGATAACACCTTCGTGGGTGACCGTTAAAATGGTTTCTCCCGGCCATCTCTTGGATGCTTCCTTCAGGGCATTCCGGCTCCTCATCCAGGCAGCCCTGCGGCTTTCGCCGCCAGGTGGACAAAATTGCCATCCGGCACGCTCCAGACGTCTCAGTTCACGGGGGATCTCGCTCTCAATATCTCGAATCCGCCTGCCCGTCCAGGTTCCCCAGTCCAATTCGCGCAACCGGGACGTTTTTTTCATGGGCAGCTTCAGGGATTGGTTGATCAATTCGGCCGTGGCAACCGTTCGACCCAGATCGCTGGTAAGAATACGATCAAAAGGCAAGGCCGCCAGTTGCTCTCCCCAGGTCCGGGACTGCTCCCGACCGGCTGTCGTGAGAGAAGAATCCTTTTGGCCCTGGATCATTTTGTCCAGGTTCCATACCGTCTGTGCGTGCCTTATCAAGCCGAAACGTGTGTGAGATTCCCTATCCTGCATGGCCTTTTTCTCCCACAATATTCAACAAAATCGTTTCCATATCTCGATAATTCCGGATCAAACGATGATGTTCGCGGACATGCAGGGCTGCTTTTTGCCCCATTGTCCGTCTCATTTTTTTGTTCAAAACCAGTTTTTGGATTGCGTCTTCAAAAGGTCCATTCTGATAAATCGGCGTTAGGAATCCTGTCTCACCATCCACTACCACCTCGGGAATACCCCCGTTATGAAAAGCCACCACCGGGAGACCGCACGACTGGCTTTCCAGGTAGACCATTCCCAGGGATTCCCTGATCCCCGGAAATGCAAACAGGTCGCCGGCGCTGTAATATCGGTTCATCTGCTCCCTCTCGATTTTTCCCACGAAGCGAACCCTTCCCGGGAGATGTCTATCTGCCAGTCGCTGCAATTTTTTCCTTTCTTTTCCGTCTCCGGCAATGACCAGTTGAAAAGAAACCCCAGCGTCGGCAAGCCTGCCACAGGAGCGGATGAGGAAAGACAACCCCTCTGTTTTGACGTCCGGACGGAACATCGCCGCCGCAAGAATGACCGGTTCACTCCCGACGCCCCATGCTCGGCGAAATTGTTGCCGCGCATCAGGATCGAAACCAAAAGCCTCTGTAAGAATCCCAGGCTTCACATAGGTGAACCGATCTTCCGGAAGAAGTCTTTTCAGGTTTTTCCAGTCAGCACGCTTGTTTGTAAATACGTGCCGTGCCGACTTCAAGGCCGCCCTGTTCAGAATGAATCCGGGCCAGGTCTTTGGATGCCGTCTTCTCTTGGTGGAAAACATACCCTGAAAAATAACATAAGGTATATTGGCCGCCCTGGACACCATGGGCCCCAGCAGGTCCGGGGCCTTGTAATAGGTGTGGTAGGTCAGCCATAGATTCACCTGCCCATGCAGCACCTGTCGACATGATTGCCGGTAGACTTTCAACAACCTGATCCAGGTCCATGGTCGCCAGTATATCCAACGCGCCCGCAGAGATCCTGCCAGCCGGATGTCGTACCCATTGGCAACAAAATAGTCATAGAGCCCTGTGGCAATCACCAGATCTCCCGACGGGTGGTGATGCCCAAGGGGTTTAAATGGTGCATAAAAGGCGATGCGCATGAGGTGCGGTTTTAGGTTTTAGGTTTTAGGTTTTAAGTAAGTCCTTGCTGCTTACTTCTTACTGCTTACTACTTACTGCTACTGCTTACTACTTACTGCTACTGCTTACTACTTTAGCCCCAACGCCGGCACCTCTTTACGATAAACAGAAAACAAATCCTGGATGAGCTCCCGGTTATTGAAAGCCTGACGGACCCGATCCCTTCCGGAATGAATAATCTGTTCCCGAAGCTGCGTGTCGGTAAGGATGCGCAGCATGGCTCTCGCCATTTCCTCGTCATTTCCCGGCTGAACCAGGAGACCGGTCTTTCCGTCCTCAATCAACTCCGGGATAGCCGACAACCGCGTTCCCACAACCGGCAACCCTATCGCCAAGCTCTCCACAAAGACATTCGGAATCCCATCCCGATCACCGTTGGCAGCCTGCTCGCATCCTAGAACGAAAAGATCCGAACGGCGGTAATAGTCCAGCACGTGCTCGTGGGCAAGCGTGCCGACCCATTTGCATGACCCAGACAGACCAAGATCGCGGATCAAGGCTAAGAGCTTATCCCTGTCATCCCCGTCTCCGATGAGCGTGTGTTGGAAATCGACACCATTCCGCTGCATCCATTGGAGCGCCCGGTATACCGTGGGAAGACCTTTTTTGGGAACCAGGCGCGCCACCGTTACAAAATGATAGGGCGCAGCCGGGTGTCTGCTGGAATCCCCGGCTGAAAAAAGATCCAGATCAATACCATGATACATCCGGTATAGGGGAACATTGTCATTGCCTGCCAGCATTGAAAGATGACGTCGATTATACTCCGTGCAGGTGACTACAAATCTTGCTTTGGACATTTTTTCCTTCAATTGCAGGGGATTCGAGGTGTAGATATCTTTTGCATGCCCCGTAAAACTGAATTCGAGTCCACTCAGCCGGCTTGCAAACATGGCCACCGAGGACGGCGAGTGTGCAAAATGTGCGTGAAGGTGAACCACACGGCTTTCCGGCAGCAGTTTCCGGACCAGGTAGCCGGCCTGAAGCAAGTGCTTGATGGTGGCTGAATTGTGAGTTCGCAGAAATCTCCGGAACACCACCAGAATGGCACGCAAATAGGCACCGGGCCTCTTCATGGCCAGAACGATATTGTAAAACAAGAGCTGTGGCAATGCTTCCAAAATTGATTGGGGCAGATAATCCACCCTGGCGTTAATCTGCTGGACGCTTTTATGAGAAAAAGACTCCCGGGGATGACGCATGGAAAAAATATGGATGGGGATCCCCTTTCGTTCCAACAACAGAATTTCGTTGGATATAAAACTTTCCGAAATTCTTGGATAACCCTTGAGAATCATTCCGAGGACAGGCTTTTTCGGCTCTATCGTCATGGCGTGGTCTCGGTGTCCTCAGGCAGTCGGAATCCGGGTTGACGAATAAACGTTTCAATGGCTTCTCGCGCCATCTCCTTTCTCTCACCAACCTTTCCGGCAGGATTGCCTGCCCAAATCTCGAACGGACCTGGATTTTTTGTCAGTACAGAACCCGCACCCAGCACAAATCCATCCGGCAGATGTGTGGCCTGACACAACACCATCGACCCATCATGAATCCACACATCGGTTCCGATCTCTTTATCCTGCCACAACACCCCCATCTCATTCTCCAGCAGAGCCAGCGGTTGTTTCCCCAAATGAATCGTATCGTGGGTGTAGATCCGTACACGTGGTCCGATATTACACCACGGGCCTATCCGTATAGATCCGGTACAGTCAAATATGGAAAACGGGCTGATGGCCAGATTCGTTTCCAGGCCGGGCGTTTCATATGCTTTTGGTGACACAATCAAGCGTCCCTTGTGAACATGTTTGTGCGGATACCTCACAGCCTTTTCTAAGGCCTTCAGTAATTGGTCTCTCGTCATGGTGGCGGCATCCGGTTTCATCTTCTGCTCATCTTTCATAATATCCGTCTTTAAACTGTAAGCCCTCACGTTAAGTCGAATATAGCCGGAAAAATTGTTGCATAATAAACGTCACAGTATCTTTGTTGACATGAAAATTTTCCTTGCCCTCTGCAAAATAGGTTTGTCCCATGAGCATACGGTAGATCGTTGCCATTTCAAATGCCGGAAAATAATACACATTCTCATGTCGGGAAACAAATTCATCCGTTACTGCACGTAGTGTGGATTTGGAGTTACAGCTGGCACTGATCACATCCAGATCCTGACGAAACGTGGCCCAGAGGTGCACCGGCGAAACCGTGACAAGAAGCTGACATTCAGGATTGTGCCGGGACATCAACGCGTGGATCCTTTCCAGGTTGTGCAGGTTCTCCACGTACCGGCTGACCCGGAACCGATACCTATCCATACTGCCGCCTTCCTTGACATAGGGGCCTGAGGGGAGACAGATAACGGCGCCATCCATTGTATCCTCCCATATCTCCGTAAGCCCGAGGGTCAGGATAAGAACCCGGGCTCTTCTTAGCGCGCGTCGGCTGCAGATGAGGTGGTGGCTGAAATCCTTTTCCGCCGCCGGAATGGAATCATATAGAATAATCCGGCGATAAGGATCCTGAATTTTGCCTGACTCAGGTGCTGTCCACCAGCGAATATCGGGTGTGAAAGAAGCAAAGGTATACTCGAATATCTGTCGCATGGCGAATGTATTGTACGTTCTTTCCCAGGCCGCACTGGCATGAACTGATGCCGGATGTTCCACCTCTTCCGAAATATAGGCATATCCCTCCTTGATCAACGATTTGCGGATCTCTCTCGCAAAACAGGAGCCCATGGAAGCGATGGGGGTTTCCGGTGAAATTGTCAAACCCGTTTGGTCGGGAAAGGAATACAGACCGTCAGCCGGCGGGTTGTCATAACTGCCGGGCCAAACCTGCCATTGTTCAAATTTGTGACCCGGATGAACCTCTGATTTCGCCATGGATATATCCCTGATTTATTCCCCTGAAAGCCACTTGTGGTTTAAATTTCGCTTGTGCCTAAAACAAATTTTTCCCGTATCACACGTTAACATAGTCATGTATGATCTAAAAGCCACTTTTACTCCAAGATTGCAACCTTGGAGTTTATTTTGTTCTCAAAATTGAAAAAATCTGCTATCAATAACATCGCTGACGCAATATTATTATTCCGAAGGATCAAAAACATGCCGACCGGTCAACAGGAAAAATCGTCTTTCGGGCACATCGAACGTCAGGTGGTGCTGCCGTTCGGGAAATCAATTGAAATCGCCTTCAAGAGTATCCGTGTTCGCTTTGTCCGATCCATGATAACCACCCTCAGCCTGGTCCTGGCTGTGGCATTTTTATGCTATACCAATGTGAATATCGATGTTGTCAACGGCCTTCTCGCCACTGGGGATGCCGACGTACGGCAGCAGGTGACCCGCTCGGGATATGATGTACAACCCACAGGAGACCAGGTAGAAAACACACCCAAACAGAGATGGATCGTTTTTCTATCACTGCTGGTGTGCGTTGTGGGCATTGTCAATGCCCAGCTCATGTCGGTGACCGAGCGGTTCAGAGAAATAGGCACCATGAAGTGCCTGGGTGCCCTGGACCGTTTTATCATGCGGCTGTTTCTTCTGGAAGCCGGCATGCAGGGCCTGGTAGGTGCGGGGCTCGGCGCACTCCTGGGAGCCCTCTTTGCCATCACATCCGGTGTTATTCAATATGGCATCCCTGCTATAGTAAGTATCGACTGGGGGGACATGCTTGGGTCCATGGGCCTGGCAACCGGTGTTGGCTGCGTCTTAAGTCTTGCAGGCGTTCTCTACCCCGCCATGGTGGCGGCAAGGATGCAGCCGGTTGAGGCCATGCGGGTGGAGGAATAGATACCCGGGTCCAAAGGGCCGGCACTGATTTAATCCTGTAAGGGATTAATTTTATGCACACTCAACTTATGATAAATTCGAAATACGAATATCGAAATACGAAACAAATCCAAACATCGAATGCTCAAATGATTCAAACATAGTGTTTGAACTTGCATCGCCAAGGTCTTGTTTTGATCATTCGAATTTTAATCATTAGATATTGCCCTTCGACCTTGCTCAGGGCGGTGAGCCTGTCGAACCGTTTAGGATTTCGAATTTTGTGCTTCGGATTTAAGTAACTAACTGCACAAATCTTTCTGGTCAGTTCAATGACTGCCCAAGATTCTTGCCGATAAATATCACTCCCGGACCCTGGTCTTTGAATTCCGACAATCTGCGCTGCAGCACTTCCTGGCCAAAAGGATGGATGTTGTTCAATTCCGTGGTGTTGATGAATATCTGATAGTATCTGTTCTGGTTGTCCGTTAAGGCATTGACAAGCTCGGACGCCGAGCTGCCATCAAAGTCGCCGGTGAGCTTTACATGGAGCGTCTCGGTAGTCTTGTGGGTAAACATATGAAAATTATTCGCCATGGTATTTCCCCTTTCAATTAATAAAAAAAAGGTGACGCGCACATCTCATGAATACTGAAATGCAAGAAGTGTGCACAACAAGAACATTAAACATTTTTACCTGACGCGATTGTGTCTCTTATAGGGTCGAAGGCTTGCCTGTATGCCGTTTGACGGAATTATCCACCTGCTTTTCGGCAAGCTAATATTCCTTTTTTTAAAGAGTCCTCATGGTAATGAATGTGTGCAGGATAGAGAAAACGCGTAGTTTGTGTAATAAATTACATATCAGCACTCAGGGTTATGAACTTCAATGCATATTTTTATGCGGCCTGCAATACGTAACCATGCCTAACTGGTTGTAATCTAAGTCTTATTGGATATTAGTATACTCTGCATGATTATTGCACGTGCAAAAGAGACAACCCTCTCTATTATTTCAATATTCTATCAGCGATAGATGTGCATTGGATTGGAAAAGGGGTAGTGAAAACAGAAAGGAAATGGATAGATGAAGGTTCGCTGGAGAAGAACTCACTTTACAGATAAGCCCGAAAAAAGAAATGAACCCGATCGAAGGAAGAATAATTGCTACATTTCAAATGATAGAAGGAGCGGTATCGCCTGCAGAAGGAAAGAAATGCAACGCGAAATGGAAAGAAAAATTGCAGCAATGAAGACCACTTTTTATCCGGATTACTATAAAATCGAGTAAAACCTGAACTGAGCGATTTTTACCGAAGAGGTGTGCCGAAATCTTGATGGAGAAGGGTTCGCAAAAAACACAGGCATACCCGTGGATCTGTCGAGGCTTTTTGCGAACCCTCGATCCGCAAGAGATCGGTGCAGATCGAGATAAA